>NZ_CAKVKB010000345.1 GCF_934754915.1 uncultured Clostridium sp. | reverse complement strand
TTTAACTTTTCTTCCCATTTGTAGACACTTCCTTTATTTTCTATAATTATATCATTTTAAAAACTATCTGTCTGTGTATACACTTTTATACTAACACCACCTTAAGTTTTTCGCCTGCTTCTGTCCATTCAGCTTTTGCCATGGCTTCAACTCTCCTTTTTATTATTATCTTTAGTTTATACAAAATATAAAAATCATATGTAATGTAATTAAGTTTTAATATTCTATTTTTACAATAACTTACATAAAGACAAAAGCCTTAAAACTTTATAAAATATAATTGTGAATTAAAAAGGGGGTTTTTCAATGAGAATAAACTTATACTTTAAAGATAATAGTGAGAAAGATGCAGTAATCTTAAAAATGCTTAATGATAAATACTCACCTAAGGATTATATAAAAGAAACTTTGTATAGATTAGCTATTAAAGCTGAGAAAGATAAGGATATAAAAAAATCTGCTTCGCAGACTGTGTGTTTCTGCCCCCTTCAAAAGTTATCCACAGATTGTTCGAATATATAACTTCCTATAGAATGAAAAAAATGAGGCATTAATTTGCCTCATCTCTATAGTAAAGGAATACTTCTGTATGTGGTGTGTTCAACTAGATATTATCTAATATATACTACAACATATTAATACATATCATTTTAAGCCTTGAAAATACAAGGTTTAATAGAAATTTATTATTATCGAAAAATTCTATGTATTTACATATATTTTTATAAAACTTTGAAAAGGGCGACAGATTTATCTTTGTCACCTTTTAATCAGAATAGTTTTATTACATTTTGTAATGATTCATCAAAATAATCTCTAGGTAAATTACATAACTTTATTATATCTTTTTTATCTAATTCTATATTCATTAATATATCTCGCTTATTAATGATATTATTCTCAATTAATAATTCTATAGCATCTTTTAATAATCTAGGTTCTTCTGCTATTATATAATCATCTAATGGCTCTTTAAATCTCCATTTATTATAGCTAATTTTCTTCTGAAAATATATATATTTATCCTCAGATATAAGTTCAAGATCCCTACACTTTCTTATGAGTGCTTGTATCGATATTTTCCATTTCTCTTTTAACATAATAAATGTCTCAAAATTTAACGGTAATGATTGTATTTCATTTATAAATATGTCACTTGGATATAGTAACTCAGATGCAAAATAATCTGCTTGTCGCTCAATACATTTACTTGATTGCTCATCATCATCTATATTTCTATGCAAAACTAAATGACCTAATTCATAAGCTAAATCAAATCTACTTCTAACAGCACATTCTTTGTTAGCACTAATAAAGATATAAAATTTATCACCAATAGATTGTGAAAAACCATCTGTTTTATTTTGCTCAATATATTGTTTATTAATAAAAAATCCGTTTGTTTGTAACACATATGATAAGTTATCAATCGGATCATGTTTAAGATTCCATAACTCCCTAATTTTTAATGTTATCTGCTTTATATCTTCCATATCATAATTATAA
>NZ_CAKVKB010000344.1 GCF_934754915.1 uncultured Clostridium sp. | reverse complement strand
GTACAAGCTGAGACGGTAGCTGATAGAATTGATAAAGAAAGGAATGATAATTATGATGGTAAAGCCAACAGTTAAAGAGCTTTTAGAACATGCAGAAAATAGATTTGCATTAGTAATTGCAACATCAAGAAGAGCAAGACAAATTGCTAATGGAGATGAAAAATTAACAGATGTAGACGAAGAGTCTCCAGTAACACTTGCAGCAAATGAGATAAATGAAGGAAAAGTACAAATATATAAAGCTGATGAAGAATATGATGATGAGAATGAAGATGTTTCATTATTAGAAAATGAAGAAAAAGAATAAAAGGAGATCTTAAAATGATAGTTATATTATCTGGAGTAGCAGGAGCTGGAAAAGATACAATAAAAAAAGAAATTATCAAAAGAATGAATTTCGTAGAATCTTTGCCATCATATACATCAAGACCACCAAGAGAGGGAGATATACCTGGTCAAACTTATAATTTTGTAACAAAAGCAGAGTTTGAAGAAATGATAGAAAAAAATGAATTCTATGAATATGACATACATCACAACAATTATTATGGAGTTCCAAGAAAGCTTTTGAATGAAAAAATAGAACAAGGAAAAGTAATAATAAAAGATGTAGACGTAAATGGTACGCAAAATTTAGTAAATTTATTAGGACAAGATACAAAAATAGTAACAATATTTTTAAGAGTTCCAAAAGAAGAATTAGAGAGAAGATTAAAAGAGAGAATTGAAAAACCATCTCCAGAAGAAATAACTTTAAGATTAAATAGATTTGATTATGAAGAATCAAAAATTGGAATTTATGATTATGTATTAAAAAATAATGATTTGGAAAAAACAGTTCAAATAATAATGTCTATAATAGAAAATGAACTAAAACTTGAAAATCCAGAATTTTAAAGAAAAGCTGAAATATGTATGTATTTCAGCTTTTAACAATAAAAGGAGTTTGGAAAAAATGATAGAACTACTAAAACAATGTGAAATATGTCCACATAAATGTAAAATAGATAGAACTGATAATCAAGTTGGAAGATGTAAATCAAAAGATACTGTAAAGGTTGCACTTGCTTCAATTCATAAGTTTGAAGAACCATGTATAAGTGGAGGAAATGGTTCGGGTACAGTGTTTTTTTCTAATTGCAATTTATCATGTGAATTTTGTCAAAATTACGAGATAAGTCAGCAAGGATTAGGAGAAGAAATATCAATAGAAAGATTAGCAGAAATCTTTATAGAACAACAAGATAAAGGTGCGAACAATATAAATTTGGTATCACCAACAAGTTATGTAGTGCAAATAATAGAAGCAATTAAGATAGCTAAAAACAATGGATTAAAGATTCCGATAATTTATAATACTAATGGATATGAGAATGTAGAAACTATAAAATTATTAGATGGGTATATAGATGTATATTTACCAGATTTAAAATATGCAGAAGATGATTTGGCAAAAAAATATTCTAAAATCGAAAATTATTTTGAAGTAGCAACAGCAGCAATAAAGGAGATGTC
>NZ_CAKVKB010000343.1 GCF_934754915.1 uncultured Clostridium sp. | reverse complement strand
CATACGCATAAATTTGATTTGCGAAAATGTAGCTGTTTTATATCAAAATCTATTATATGTCCCAAACAATGTAAAGTGTGAAATGAAGGAAAAATTGTTCAAATAAAAGAATAATATTAAATTCAATTGGAGTGAGTTATATGTTTTTAGAGATTAGAGATGTGAAAAAAGCATATAAAATATAAAAGTTTGAAATATAAAAAGATAATTATGCTATATATGCTTTAATAAAAATGATATATAAATTAACTAAGATTTAGAAATATTATGTTATTATTGATAATTGTCAATTGTCAATTGAAATTGAACTCTAACATTTTGAATTATTTCCATATTAAATTGAAATGATTCATTAGTGTTAGGGTTTTTTATTAAAATCTTGTTTTATTAAAAATATTATAGTTGTTTAAGTTTACAATAAGGAATAAAATAGGCCATAAGATGATTTGGTTCAGCATTATAAATAAAAAATTAAAGAAATAATTTGGATATTAATAACATTATTTGTTGAGATTGACATGATAAGAAATTTTTAATATGATTTAAGAGGGGAGAACTTTAATAGAATGGCATAAATTGTAATTTTACGGAGGGATTATAGATTATGAAAGGGTTATGGGTAAACTTTGTGATGCTTTTTACTAATAAAATCTTAGGAGAAAGTTATGAAAAAAAGATAATAAAATCTAATAAAAAAAATGATCCAGATGGATTATGTATGATGGAAAGAATAGAAGCACATATCTGTGGCATAAGAGTAGCCATAAAAAATACAGAAGATGGTATTGAAATGCTGGATAAAACTGATGAAGGATTATGCAAAGTTCAAAAAATACTTCATAAAATGAATGAACTTGCAGTTCAATGTTCAAGTGGCACATATAGTAGGGAACAAAGAGAAAAAGTAGATGCAGAATATCAGGAATATAAGGAAGAAATTAATTTTATAGGTAGTAAAACCGTATACAATGGAATACCTATATTTGATCCATCAAAAAATCCTAATATAGATAATGTTGAAAACACTTTAAAATTGCAGATAGGTGCAGAAGTAAAAGAAGTAGTTAGAATAAAAGTAGATCCTATGAATATACTGGCTATTGGAATTGCAGATTCAGCTGTTTCTACTCAGGAAAAATCCAGAATTGCAATAACAAAAATACTCAATGCAATAGATTTGATTTCAGCTAGAAGAGTGTTAGTAGCTGGTACTAAAAAGAAGCTTAATGAGATAATAGAAAAACAAAGCGTTACTTTGGGAAATTTAAATGAATTAAAAATGAAATTCAGCAATAACAATACATCAACAATTAAGGCTGACAAAAGCTTCAATTTTAAAAGTACATATGATGAAAATGTAATCCCATTAGTTACAGGAAAGAGAGCTAATTGAAATATAGATATCACAAATTATAGCAATGACAATAGAAAAAATTTGAGATTATATTATATAACTAGACTTGTGCAGTAAATAGGAAAAATTTAAGCTACTAGTCCTAATTTGGAAATAGTAGACTCT
>NZ_CAKVKB010000342.1 GCF_934754915.1 uncultured Clostridium sp. | reverse complement strand
CACTTCTTAAAGATGATAAAATTAAGGAGTTTTATGAAAAGTTTGATTTTAATTTTTCAGATTTTAGACCGGATTTAATAAAAGTATTAGAGAAAAGTGAAAATATAAAAGTCCTTGATAAAAATTTAAATACTATTAAGTGCTCAAATAATAAAATAAAATTACAATTGTGTGACATAAAAATGTCTGATTTTTCAAATACATACTATTTAGAATTAGGTCTTTACATGATGGTTTTAAATAAGTTTATTTATGAAAATGATTTAGATGATAAGTATGAAGTTGCAGCGACAGCAATTATATATCCACAGAAAAATAATGAATCAGAAGTGGAAAGAGAAAGTAGAATTAAGGATAAAAGTTATTCTATAGAAGAATGGGTAGCTGAATTTTCTTCATTGAAAAGTAGTTTGGAAGATATATTTATGCAAGAACTTCCTGAGATAATTAAGATAATTGAACAAGGAAATACAGATGAATATTTGAATGTTAAAATCACATCAAGATGTCAAACTTGTGATTATTATGGAGGACAATATTCAGAGTTTTTGAGACAAAGAATACAGATTGAAAATAAAAAGAGAAAGAGTGAAGATCCTAATTATATTGAACAAGATATAAATCAGTATCTAAAGGATCCAAGAAATCATTTTTGCAGATATTATATGAAAGAAATTGAAAATATAAACATATTGCCTGCATTAAAAAACGGTGAGAAAAATATATTATTAGATAAAGGAATAAATTCATTAGATAAATTAAATAAAGAAATCGAATTAAATACTTCAGGAGTATTTAATTCAAATGTTACATTAAAGGCCGATAAAATAAGATTAGGTGAAGAAGTTAAATTAAGAAAAGATAAGACTAATAATTTTATATATACAACTAATAATTCTTTAAACATGCCGTTATATTCTAATTTAAATATTTTTATAGATATAAAGAAAGATACTCAAGGAAGAACTATATCATTAGCCTTTTTATATACATTCTATGCTAAAGATTTTAGTGGAAATGTAATTAAAGATAGTTCTAAAGGAAATGAATATATAGACATAATTAGTGACTATTCATCTGAAAATGAAAAGAAAGCTACATTGGACTTTTTAATTAAGTTAAATAATGTTTTGTCGCAATTTGAGAAAATAAAATTATTATATGGACATGCACCAACATTTGCGATTATATACTGGGGAGAAGAAGTAATAGAACATTTAAAAGAACTTTTTATAAAGGTAATGAAGTATATTACATCAAGTGGTGAAGGAATTGAAGAAATTTATACAGATTTAGAATCAGATGAAGAAATTTTAGAAAAGAAGAAGGATATAAAAAAAGTTTTATATAGATTTAATGTCTTCTTTACAGATGATGATGAATTAAAGGATTACCGAGTTGTAGAAACAAGCCCATTTTTTAATATGAAAAAGTGTATTGAGGAAGTTATGGTTATTGATTTGAATTATAATTATACATTAACAGAAGTATATAATAAAATGTTCAATAAAGATTATGGCAATTATTATTGTAAGCCAGATTCAGAT
>NZ_CAKVKB010000341.1 GCF_934754915.1 uncultured Clostridium sp. | reverse complement strand
TATCCCAACCATGTTCGTCGAAAAATCCTTTATTTACCGCTATGCCTGTCATATATTCGGAAAACGGCACGGCATAATACTCGTTTTTGAATTTAAGGTTATCCTTTATTTCGTTGTTAAGCGCGCCTTCAAGCGTTTTCCCATTACCGAAATCCGCCGAATACACGTCTCCGAGAGGTTCGAGCCAGCCTTTGGAGGCATACTTTCTCCAAGTCATCGGCGCAACCATAATATCGGGAACAACGCCCGTCATAAGTAAGTTTTCGATAGCCGATCCGTATGAACCGTCGCCGTCGGGAGCCAATTCGATTTTTTCGTTCGGATGCGCTTCGTTATAAAGTTTTTCCCATGATTTCCAATGAGTGTCTAAATACGCAGCCTCGAAATATCCGACAGATATAGTCTGAACTTTTCCGCTTCCGTTGTTCGATTCGCTCGATTGATTCGCGCCTCCGCACGACGTCAATCCGATAAGCGATGCCATTGTCGCCGCGATTATCGCAATAGCTTGTTTGCCTTTAAAGAATTTTTTAATTCCTCTCACGATTTTGCCTCCTCGGTATTTCTGTCGAAAAAAAACGACAATTTTTAAAAATTAACTTTGTTAGTTTATTGTGTAAACAAATACACCCCGATAAAACTAACAAAGTTATTATATCACGTTTTTTGTATTTGTCAATACGTTTTTTAAAAATTCCACTAAAAATTTTTGCCGAGATTATTTCGTCTCGGAAGTCTTTTCAAACTCTATAAAACCTTCGGCAATCGCGCCCTTGTAAATATTGTTGTCTTTGCCGACAAATTTAACGTCGATTTGAGAATGCGTCGGGCTTTTTGAAAACATTTCGTCGAGTTTTTTTTCGACGAGCGTTTTAAGCCTTATGATTTCGCCGTCGAAAACGATATGCGAAACGTCGAGAAGTTCGGTGACGCTCCATAAAAATCTGCCGAGAACAGCAATAGAATCGTTAAGCGTTTTTAAAGCGACTTCTTTGCCGTCTATGCAATCCGATATAAATTTTTCTTTAATTTCGGCATACGGAATATCATTTTCTCCTATCGCACAAAGATAACGGTCGGTTATGCTTTTAAGCGATAAGACGGTTGAAAATATTTTACTGTTTTCGTTCGGGAAAAAATCGGTCGCGTCGATGGGATTCATGCCGAAAAACGCAAATTCACCCGCCATTCCGCGTTCGCCCGAAAATATTTTCTTGTTAAACACGAATCCCCCGCCGACGCCCTCGTCAATATAAATGAATATAAAATTATCCGGAACGGCAGGGTTTTCGAGTTCGGCATACATTGCTGCCGACATATCGTTCGTCATGCAAACGGGAACACCGAGTTTCCCTTCGAGGAATTCGGCGAAATTTTCGCCGTAAAACTCCGAAAACTTCCCCGCAAACGAAAATCTGTCCGTTTTACAATCGTATTTGCCCGCAAAAACGAAAACCGCATGATGAAGAGGCTTATTAAAAGTTTTAACGTCAAAAATCGCTTGTTCGAGTATTTCTCGTTTTACAACGTATCCTGTCTCGTATTCTTTTCTGTACAACTC
>NZ_CAKVKB010000340.1 GCF_934754915.1 uncultured Clostridium sp. | reverse complement strand
ATCAAAATTATTAGATTTGAAGGAGAGGGAACATAAAGAAACAATTGACGAATTAAAAGGAGTTCAAAGGGAAATCGCATGGGGAAGTCAAATACGTTCCTACGTATTTTGCCCATACACATTAGTAAAAGACCATAGAACAAATTATGAAGTAGGAAACGTTCAAAGTGTTATGGACGGAGAAATAGATGGATTTATTGAAAGCTATTTAAAACAAGGTGTAACATAATTATTTATAAAACATAATATATTAATAGTAAGCCATATTTAATTAAATAGGTGTGTAATAAAAAAATAAAGAAGGTGCCAATATGGACACAGTAGTATTAAAATTTGGAGGAAGTTCAGTTGCAGACAATATTAAATTAAATATTGTTGCAGAAAAAATCAAAAGTTTTTATGAGGAGAGAAAAAAAGTAGTAGTTGTTGTTTCAGCACAAGGAAAGACGACAGACAGTTTAATTAAAGAAGCTATGAGTTTGTCAAGTATTCCTAATGAACGAGAATTAGATGTATTATTAAGTACAGGTGAACAAATTTCTATGGCAAAACTTTCAATACTGCTTAATCGACTTGGAATGCCAGCAATTTCTCTTACAGGCTGGCAAGCAGGAATCTTTACAAATAATACAAACCAAGATGCAATTATAGAAGACATAGATACATCAAGAATTGAAAGGGAATTAGAAAATGGAAAAATTGTGATTGTTGCAGGTTTCCAAGGAATAAACCCTAATATGGATATTACAACATTAGGAAGAGGAGGGTCAGATACAACAGCTGTAGCAATTGCTGCAAAACTTAAAGCATCTAAATGTTATATTTTTTCAGATGTAGATGGTGTATATACTGCAGACCCGAGGCAAACTAAAATTGCAAAAAAAATAAACACTTTATCATACACCGAAATGTTAGACATAGCTGATGAAGGAGCCAAGGTTCTTCATAATAGATGTGTTGAAGTTGGAGAAAAATTTAATGTGCCAATAATCAACATTTAATGATAATGATGGGACTATTATAAATAATAAAATAGAGGGTGGATATGTTAAAAATATCGTTAAAAATGATAATATTAAATATGTGCACATTACATCTAGTAAGTATTCTTTAGATATGTTTAATACCATTTATAATTCTTTTATTGAAGAAGAATTGAATGTAAAAAACCTAGTTAATAGTAGTGAAGATAATTTAGATATTTCGTTTACTATTCCTAAAGCTAAATTTAATAAATTGGCTAATTTGTTAGAAAATAAATTTCCAGAGCTAAATAGTAGTTATTTAAATATTACTAGAATTTCTATTATTGGAAATGGTATCATGAGTAATAATAGCGTTTTAAATAAAACAATGGAAGTAGTAAAAAATAATAAACTTGATATTATAAGTATGGAAATTAATGAGACAAAAATTGCTATCATGTTTAGGAAAATTATATCGAATGAAGTCTTAGATGAATTACACAAGATTTTAATATAATGGAAAAGGGCCTGAAAGGTCATTTTTTGGTTCTAAAAACTTAATTTTTGAATATAATTATTTATAGTTAGGAGGAGAGAAATGGTTGTTGAGGAAAG
>NZ_CAKVKB010000339.1 GCF_934754915.1 uncultured Clostridium sp. | reverse complement strand
AATGAAAAAACAATGTTAAGATTTGATGATGCAGTGTTTGTAGATTAAAAACTGTTAAAGAAATGTTGAATAATAAAATTTCTAAAATAATTAAAGAAATCTGTTAAGAATTTCTCAATTAATTTGACAATTATCCATAGTCAATTGTCAATTGAAAGGCGGTTGTATTTATGAAAGTTATATGTATAGTTCAAGCAAGAATGGGGTCAGAAAGATTACCTGGAAAAGTAATGAGAGAAATAAATGGGAAACCTATGATTTCCTATACGTTAAATTCACTTAAAAAAGCAAGATATGTAGATCAGGTCATTTTAGCTACATCAACTTTAGGAATAAATGATAAACTTGCAGAATATACTGAAAGTATTGGGTTTGAAGTATTTAGAGGAGATGAAGATAATGTTCTTGAAAGGTTTAAACAAACAGCTGATAAATATGATGGAGATATAATAATAAGAGTAACTGGTGACTGTCCTCTTATAAATCCTGTAATTGTAGATAATGTGGTAACAAAATTTTTAATGTATGATTATGATTATGTAAGACTTGACGTTCCACAGACATTTCAGAGAGGATTTGATACAGAAGTATTTTCAAAGAAAGCATTAGATAAAGTATATGATATTGTATGCAGTGAAGAAAATATTAATAAGGAAGATTATCAGCCATTTAGAGAACATGTAACATATTACATATATAATCATCAAGATAAATTTAGGGTTGGGTATGTAAAAGGTGAAAGAAAATACTTTGAAAACAAAGATATAAACTTAAGTGTTGATAGAATAGAGGACTTTGAAAGGGTAAAAGATATCCTGGAAAACCAGTAGTAATAAACAAAAATATATGATATAATATGCCTACTTAAATTAGAGCGAGGTGTAGCATCAATGGAAAATGAAATTCTAAATATTTTAAAGCAAATGCAAAATGATATTAGTGATATGAAAGTCAGTATTAGGAGTTTAGAAGAAGGACAGGATGAGCTGAAAAGGGATGTAAATGTATTAAAAGAAGATGTAAGTGGCTTGAAGGAAGATGTGGTTGAATTAAAAGAAAATGTAAGCGGCTTGAAGGAAGATGTAGATGTATTAAAAGAAGACGTGAATGCTTTAAAACAAGATGTTAAAAGTCTTAACAAAAAAATGGATGTTGTTTATGATCAGACAGCAGATTTAACAGAATTTAAGACTAAGGTTAATACTAGACTTGATAAATTATGTGATTTAGAAAATGTAACTAAAACTAATTGTTTTGATATTGCGGTATTAAAAGCTACACATTAATTTTTATTTATATACAATGTATAATGGACAATTGACAATGCTCAATTGTCCATTTTAAATTTTAAAGAAGAATCGCAATATATCGATAAATTAATATAATGTTAAATACGAGGTGGAATATGAATAAAAATTTTAATATAGGAAATTTTCAATTATCAGAAGAGGGAAAGACTTTTGTTATAGCAGAAATGTCAGCCAATCATCTTCAGGATTACGACAGGGCAGTTGAAATAATAAAAAAGGCAGCATGGGCTGGAGCTGATGCAATAAAGCTTCAGACATATACTCCTGACACAATAACCATT
>NZ_CAKVKB010000338.1 GCF_934754915.1 uncultured Clostridium sp. | reverse complement strand
ATCGGTAGCAGTATTAGATTCAGTTGAATTATTATATTATAATTTATTTATTTGTGTTATTTTTTTGAATTTGTCAGTAAGTAATGGACATATAAATCTTATAGAATGCATTATGAAATATATTTTTGGGTTAATATGTATATTAGATTTGATTTTAATATTTCTTAATTATGCAGAAATAGAGAGCTATAAATGCTCTGTAGCAGCTATAGCATTATCTATATTTGTCCCAATTGTAGTGTCAATTTATCAGTGGATTAATATGGAAAATCAAGGAGGAATATCGTCATGAGCATTATTTTAGAAAATATATTGTTTATTATTCTGATTATAATACTTTGCATGTTAATAGTTGTGACTTTGATGTATTCAATTAAAACTACTAGTACAGATAAGTTAATAGATAATGTAATAGAGAATAAAAAAGATAATATACTAGAAACTAGAATTCCGTTAAAAAAATATATATATTTAAAAAGAGGTTTTGATATAATATTTGCATTATGTGCGATTATCTTTATATTTCCAGGTTTTTTGATATGTGTAGTATTATTAAAATATGATAGAGTACATCCAATAATAAAAGTAGATAAAATAATAGGATATAAAAAAAAGACAGCTAAAATATATGTATTTAATACAGTTAAAGATATAAAAGAGGGAAAATTGATACGTTCTAAAATAGGGATGCTTTTATATCTAACAGGATTGAGTCAATTGCCAATGTATTTTTCGGTATTAAAAGGGGATTTGTCTATAATTGGGCTAGCCAAAATATATGATTTAAATATTGATGAACATTTAATTAAAGAATACCAATATTATAGGCCAGGAATGGCGACAATAGCGGCAGTATCCAAAAAGAAAAAAACATGCTTAGAGTTTAATAAAATATATGTAGAAGAGGCATCTCTGAAATTAGATAGAGCAATTTTTATGGATGTTATAAAGAAAAGTATAAATATTCAATAATGTAAAATAAAGAGAATTAATTAAAAATATTCCCAAAGGGAAAAAGATGTAAGTTGTTATTAAATACTTTATTTCTTGTATTTATAATATATCAAGTAAATGTAAGAATTACCTTAAATGGAATTAATAATATTTGAAATGAGGCATAAAAAATATTGTTAATGATATATTGAATGGAATTTAAAAATACAAAATATTCAAATATTTCTATAGTGAGGATAAGTATTGTACAAATTTTAAAACATAAGGGAGAACTTAAGTTCCCAGGGACATTAAGAAATCAGTCTATAAAATGAATAGTTATAATGAATAAAAAAATACGAAAAAATTTGAAAAATAGGTTCACTTTTTATAAAAAAGGACTTTTATATTGTAAAGGGGAGAAAATACGAATGAATACAACATTAATTATCATGGCAGCTGGAATCGGCTCCAGATTTGGAGAAGGAATCAAACAGTTAGCCCAAATGGGACCAAACGGAGAAATCATCATGGATTATTCCATTCATGATGCAAAAGAAGCAGGATTTAATAAAGTAGTCTTTATTATCCGCAAAGACATTTTCAAGGAGTTCGAGGAGATCATCGGAAACAGGATCAAAGAACAGATCGATGTTGA
>NZ_CAKVKB010000337.1 GCF_934754915.1 uncultured Clostridium sp. | reverse complement strand
AATTCTCTAATGTTGGATTTTCTCTTATCAAATCTCTAATATCAAAATTCCATGAACTATTTTCTTTTTCTAACTTTAAATGTATTTCCTTTTTAACTTTTTCGTTTACAATATATTTGATAATCTTTTCATGTTTATTGTCAATAATTTCTTCCTTAATTGCTCCTCTTAGTAGATATAAATATAGCTTGATATTCTCAATAATATCTCTAATTAAGAAATAACATAATAATATACTTTTTTTATTTAATAAATTTATCAAAAATTGCTTGGAAATAATATAGTTTCTATATGATATTGATTCTGTGTAATTAACTAATATTGAGCTCTTATTTTTAATAATAAGATCATCAACAATTTGATAGTTATTATTATATAATGAATATAAAACATTTACATATCTTATAATTTTTAATGATTTATTGTTCAACTCTATATTTAAATCTTTCAGCACATCATCTAGTATCAAATGTTCTTTTATATCTATCTGCAATGTCATACTTAATGGTAAATTTAAAATATTTATACCAACATGTACTTTTTTCTTTATTAAATCAATTATCTCATCTGCTGTATATTCTTTTTTAAGTCTTATTCTTTCTAAAAATATCTCATCATATAATACTTCAATTTCATCTAATTTCAACATTATCACCAATTTTATTATATCATAAAAGCATTTTTCTTTATACTAATTTAATATTTTCAGTTCTAATAAAAAAGAACTTTAGCATTAAACCAAAATTCTTTTACTTCAATGGTAAACAAGATACTATTTTGCTTTGCCTACATTCTTACCATTCTCACCACCTGCATTTATGTGATTAGATAAAACAATTACATCAGAACTATTTCCAAAAGCGTTTAAAATTCTATTTACTCTTTCATTTCTATCTAAAGTTTCATCTGTATCTCTTGTAATATAAACTGGTACTCCTAGTTGTTTTAATCTATCATAAATGTAGTTAGCAACTTCTAAATTAAAATTTTTTTCGTAAATATTACCATTAACAGCACCTGAATCAACGCCTCCATGGCCAGCATCAACCACTACTTTTTTGATATTGTCATTCATAGTTTCACCTCACAATAAAATATGCAAATAATATGATTGTGTGATATTTACTAACTATTGTTATCTGAACTTTTAATTATGAGCAAAATTATTATTAACTAATTGTTAGTGATTTATTATTTCATTTAACTTATTACGAATTTTCTCTTCCTCATTGCTTCCATTAGTTTTTAGCCTTATCCAAGGAATATTACATTTATCTAAAATGCTATTTTTTAATTGATCTCTTTCATATTGTTTAGTTCCTATTTTGTGATTATCATAGCCATCAACCTCAATTGCCAATATTGGTTTATCACCTATTTTTTTAAATATGTAAAAATCTAAATGCGTATTATGGTGTGATATATATTTTTTTTCAGCCTGTGTTAATTGAGTCTTATCTATAATCAAATCATTTAAGGATTGATGAAAATGAAATTCAAGTTTATCATAATCCTTTAATATTTTTTCTATCAAATAATATATAATATTTTCTGAATCATATTTTAAAATTCTCTTGTGTTTTTTAAAAAATTCAAGCCTTTCTTTTTCATACTGTTTATAAAGT
>NZ_CAKVKB010000336.1 GCF_934754915.1 uncultured Clostridium sp. | reverse complement strand
ATATAATACTCTTACCAGTTTCTTCTTATCTTTGCTATACAATATTTTATTCTCAACGCAAAAATATGGATTTTTACTATCTACAGTGATATTTACATCAAATTGATATCTTACCATTAGTGGATTTATATTTTTTACGTTCTTGCTTATTTTCATACTGCTCTTATACGGTATTCCACAATCTCCTATTGTTTCTAATGAATCAGGTAGTTGTATATTACATCTTTCACTTGCACATTTAAAGCATTTGTTTCCTAGTGTTTTTATTCCCTCTGGAATTATTACACTATTGCTTTTTTCATAGCAAAGCTCTAGATAATTTCCACCAATCAAAAGTTTATTTTCACATTTAAAGTATTTATTCTCTGCATCAACAGTTATATCATTAATAGAACTAGGAAGCCCATCTACATTAATCGCACTAAGAGATTTTGGTAATTCTAGTTTTGTTATATTGTCATACTGCCCAATATTCAATTTGAGTGACTTAATGCCTTCTGGAATCTTAAATGTAGTTATACCTTTTAAGTAGCTACTTGATGCAAATACAACACTGCTCTTGTCTTTTGTCATTAGCATTCCTGATTCATATACAAAATTTTGGTTATCATTTATATTTACATTTATTAATTTTTTACATCCTCCAAATGCCTCTTCACTTATTCCTATTACTGTTTTAGGTAAATCAATGCTTTCTATATTTGTATAAGCAAAACATCCTCCAACTAATCGTTCTATTCCTTCATTTAATGTAATTTTCGATAAGCTAGCGCAACCTGTAAAAGCTTCATTTTCGATTGCTTTGACGCTACCTGGTATATTTATCTCTTTTAAACCTGTCGTTCTAAATGCTCTTGAAGCGATTTCAGTTAAAGAATCAGGAAAATTAATTGATTTCAAATTACTAACATTATCAAAGGCATTTCCTCCAATTCTCTTTATTCCATAATTTAATACTACGTTTTCAAGAGTTGCATTGTATGAAAATGCATAATCAGAAATTTCTTCTACACTCCCTGGTATTATTACCGTTTTCAGTCCTTTCACTCCAGAGAAAGCTCCTGATGCTATCTTAGTTACATTCTCTGGTATTGTTAATGTTCCATCAGAGGCCATTAAATCTAAGTTAGAGCCGGTTGATTCAAGCACGCCGTTTTTTATTTCATACGGATTTGAAGGTATTCCTGCTATTTTAGCAGCTTTTGTTTTCGAAGCATTTGTAGTGTTTATTGTTAGAGTTCCTTTGATTATTTCGATTTCATCTAAATAATCATCCAACATATCAGGTATTATATTTTTTATATTTCCTTCTTTTTTCTCTCCATCATAAGTCAAATTACTTTTTCCTGCGGATAGCGTATCTTCTTTAAAATCCCCATTTTTTTCTACTGATTGAGCCATCTTCCATTGCTCAACTTCCTCATTATAATTTGCAAATTCTGTAGCCATTTTTGTTACTTTGGCATTGTTTATTATTCCATTATCTGAGGTTAACGTTGCAATTGTGACTCCCGATAATATTAATAAAATTATAATCGTAACAACCATTGCTATTAGAGTAATAGCTTTATCATTATTTTTTATATATTTTGAACTTTGCATTATATAAAATTTCTCCATAAAAAATCTCTCATCCCTTGTAG
>NZ_CAKVKB010000335.1 GCF_934754915.1 uncultured Clostridium sp. | reverse complement strand
CCATCAAGAGTAATGGATGAAAAGGAATGGACTGATACAAGTGAAGAAGATGAAGAATCAAGTTCAGCTGGAAGTGATTTATGGGAAAGAATATATGCAGTATTAAAGCAACAGATAGGAAAGCCATATGTATGGGGTGCAACAGGTCCTGATTCATTTGACTGTTCTGGTCTGGTATGTTATGCATATAACCAATTTGCTGATGAAATTGGATTTAGCTTACCTAGAACAACATATGAACAGGTTAAAAAGGGAACTGAGGTTGATGCTAGTAATATGGATGAATGGGAACCAGGAGATTTAGTATTTCCACATGATGGACATGTAGTTGTATATACTGGTAATAAAAAATGCATTGAAGCTCCTAGAACAGGGGAATATGTTACGGAACATTCTTACAGTAGAACTTCCACCTATGCAGTTAGAAGAGTACTTCCTGAAGTTTCAGGAGGATTTACATCTGATGATTTTGAAGGTTCTGTAACAAATATTCCTAATGCACTTTTAAATGATATTAAGAAGAATGTTGAAAGCATGGTTACTTCTACAATGCCAAACATAAGCAGTTTTAAAAGCACTTTAATAAAAGTAGCAAAAGAAAATAATGTTGACCCTTATTTGCTTTTAGGCTTAATTACTTGTGAAAGTAATGGAAATATGCAAATAGGAAGTACTTATTATGGATTGTGTCAAGTAAGTCAAAATTTGGCAAATGACTATGGTTACGATAGAACAACAATAGAGGGGAATATGCAAATAGGATGTCATTATTATAATGATATGTTTAAGAAGTTTGATGGAAACAGACCATTAGCCTTAACTGCTTATAACGGTGGGGAAAATTGTTCTACCATAAAGGCTTTAAGAGGAAAGAAAAACGCTGATATTTCTTTAAATGACATATATAACAATGCTACAAATACTGAAAGTAAAGAATATGCTGGAAGAGTATTGTATGCCACTAAGATAATGAGAGACAAAAAAGCATTAAGCTAAGAGGTGAAAAATGAAAAAGTTTGGTGATTTTTTCTGGGATAGTGTTGATAGGCAACAAATGAAAAATACCAAAGATGAAAATATGGAAATAGGACAAGTAATAAATGAAAATCCATTAATTGTTAAGGTTGATGGAATTGATTTATTTTCAAAAGATTTATATATAAATCCTCATCTTTTGGATTGGGACGAGCCAGTGCATGCATATACAACTTATGCTGGAGATCCATTGCATCGGCATGAAGTTTTAGAGATACACCATTACAATAAATTGAAAGTTGGAGTTTATGTTCAACTTTATGGTATCGAATGGAGTGATAAAGCTAAATCATATCAAAGATATATTTTATCAAATTTATTAGTTGATGGAAGGTGATGGCATGAGCATTTTCCCAGAAGATTTTTATAATAATAAAATAAACAATAAAAAAGAGAAAGAAGTTCCAATACTTAGAGAGTATGCAATTAATTTAGATACTGGTGAAATATTATTTGGAGAAGATGGAAAAGGCATAATTGTAGAAAAAGAAGATGCTATATTAGTACAGGCATGGAGAAAGTTACACACTTATCAAGGTAGATTTATAATCTATTCTCCTAAATATGGAGAAAGACTGGAAGACCTATACGGAAAAGGAAAACGAATAGGTGATCTATATG
>NZ_CAKVKB010000334.1 GCF_934754915.1 uncultured Clostridium sp. | reverse complement strand
GCAGAAAATGTAAGTGAGAATGAAGATAGACATTTATTGGTGGGAAGTGAATTAGCAAAAGAATTGGCGGATTTGACAGGTATGGATTCAGGAGTACCGTTAGATATAGTTTCGCAAGAATATATTGATATGTATGGAGAAGATAAACTGATTGATTATTTGAAATCTCATTACATGGTAGATACATATGCGGAGTATTATAAAGCTTTAGCAAGAATAAAGAATTTAAGAGTTTATAGTACAAATTACGATAATTTGATAGAAAAAGTTTGTAATGATTGTGGAAATAAAATTAAAGGTTATAGTATAGGCGCAGATATTAGAAAAGTAAATAAGACTAAAATGGTAATGCATCTGAATGGATATATACAAGAAGTTGAAAATGGTGTATTGCCAGAAACTTTTAAGTTGTCACATATGTCATATAATAATACAAAATTCTTTGATACACCATGGTATTCGTATTTAATTGATGAGTTATATAGTGCAAAAGTCATTTTTATTATAGGTCTATCTTTTAGCAGCGATATTGATATACGAAGACTTGTTGCGGATGAAGAACTTAAGGACAAAATTTTTTTCGTAGAAAGATCTGACTTGTCAGATAGTAATAGGAAATTTTTGGATAAATATGGAAGAGTCTTATTATGTGGCGTGCAAGCGTTTCTTGAAGATTTAGCTAAAATTGAAGTGGATGAAAAAAGAAAAAAAGAAGTTTATTACAAGACTTTCAGAAAAGCAAATAGATATGATAATTCAATAAAACCAAAAGATAGGGATGTGTATGCACTTCTTTTTAATGGAATTGAGAAAGATGGAATATATAAGAAAGATGCTAACAGATGTTATGAAGCTTTGGTAAACAGAGATAAAGTTGCTGAGGTTATTCAGGAAATTGAACAGGGCAAATCAGTCATTATTCATTCCGATTTAGGTAATGGTAAATCTGTATTTGTAAATCAAATTGTTGATTTATGTCCAGATTTAGAATTTTATTATTTAAAGCAAATCAACAATCAGAGGGTATTGTCGGAGATAAAGAGTTTTTGTAAGGATGGTAAGGAAAAAGTTTTAATATGCGACCCTGCAAATGTATATTTAGATATTTTAAGTAAATTTGCAGATTTTGACTTGAAAAATATAAAATTTATATTGGTTATGAGATCATCTATGTATGATAATTATTATAATAGTATTTATGATATTATTGATAGAATGAGTAATGTACAGTTTATAAATTCAATAAATTTGGATGAACTAAGCGATTGTGAAATTGAACTGTTAGATAAATTAGTTTTAAAATATGGATTCTATGGTGATTTGGCAGGAGTATCTGGACAGAGAAGAATAGAATATTTAAAAAAGAAATGTAATTCAAGATTTCAAAATATATTAATTTACCTTTTTGAGTCTACTCATATTATTGATAGGTTTGTAGAGAACATAGTCAATATAAATGGAAATAGTGATTTACGTCGAATTTTGATATTAACTTTTATAAGCGGAATTTTGGAATTGGGCTTGAATACTAATGATTATAAAATACTATTGGATTTACAAGATGTTGAACGAGTAATAAAAAGAAATAAAAATTGTGGAGAGTTGGTAGATGTAGAAAGAGGTAAAATTGTCATAAAATCTTCAATTATAGCAAAAGAACTAA
>NZ_CAKVKB010000333.1 GCF_934754915.1 uncultured Clostridium sp. | reverse complement strand
GGGTAAGATAGATTTAAATGTTACAATGAATGAAAAACTTGAATCAGAAGTTGAAAAAGATGTTTCTACAGATGGACGTTATTCAACTAGTATTTTAAAATCTAATTTGAAAGCTGGAAATAAGATAAAAATTGGAGATACTGAATTTGAAATGGCTGGTGATACAGAAGAAAACATTGTATCAGATTTAAATTCAAAATTAGAAGCTAAGAATTTAGAAGCATCATATGATTCTGAAAGTGGAAAAATGACAATAAAGAGTAAATCTACTGGCGATGCTGAAAATAATAAATTTACAGCCAAGCTTATAGTTGATGGAAAAGAAAGCAGTCTTACTGTTGATTTAGACAAAGGCTATAAAACTGAAATAAATCTTTCAGAACTAAATGCTGATAAAGGAATTAATATTAATGGTCAAAATTTCAGATTAGCATATAAGGAAGATGGAACAATTGATTTAGATGCTTTAAATAAAGAGCTAAATGATAAGTCAATTAAAGCAGAAATAAAGGATAATAAATTAGTTTTAAATTCAACTGGAACTGGAATTTCATCAAAATTTAAGGCTAAAGTATCTTCATATGCAAAAACAACAGGCAAAGGAGTTTTTAAGGAAGGAAGTGACCTTTCTGCAACTATATCAGATGGCAACAATGTTTATAAAATCGATGAAGGAAAACTTCCTAATGGTAAATCTATTACAGGAAACTCAATTACTTTAGATGGAACAACATTTAAGTTCAATGATGTTACAAATGGAGAAGTTTCGTTAACTGGTAAAAGAGATGGCACAGAACTTAAAGATAAAATAGTAGATTTTATTAATGATTACAATGAACTTTTAGGACATATTAATGGTAAATTATATGAAGAATATGACAGATCATATTTACCTTTAACAGATGATGATAAAGAAGGTTTAAGCGATAAGGAAATTGAAAAACTTGAAAAGAAAGCTCAAACTGGTCTTTTGAGAAATGACAGTTATTTAAGAGACTTTGCAGATGATATGAAATTAACAATGACAACTATGCTTGAAAAAACAGGATTGAATTTAGAACGTATAGGAATAAAACCCGTACAGGATTATACAACACAAAATGGTTTGTTTACTATTGATGAAGATAAATTACAGGCAGCTATTGAGAGTGATCCTGAAGGAATACAAGAATTATTTTCAGGTTCAAATGGAATAATAACAAAATTAAAAAATAATTTATATGAACATGCAACAGGAACATTTTCAAGATTAGCTAATAAGGCTGGTGTTGCAGATGGTGTAACAGCTAAAACAAATGAAATGACAAAAGATATTGAACAAAGGAAAAAATTAATAACTGAAATGCAGGCTGCCCTTAAAGAAAAAGAAGATGCATTGTACACTCGTTATTCAACTTTAGAAAGCAATCTAGCATCTCTTCAGTCACAACAAAGTTCATTATCTTCATATTTTCAATAATTAAAAGATACTAAAGAGAGATATAAAATATGGATTTAAATAAATTACTTGAAGAATATAAAAATATATCTTTGGATATGATTGAAAAAATTAAGAAAGAAGAAGAAATTTCTTCTTTCTTAAAAAAAAGAGAAGATATAATAAATGAAATTAATAGTATGAATATAGATAAAAACTTAATATGTGATAAAATAAATGTATTAGATATTAT
>NZ_CAKVKB010000332.1 GCF_934754915.1 uncultured Clostridium sp. | reverse complement strand
ATATATAACATATTAAAGTAAGGAGTGACTCTTTATGTCTAATGAAGAACGTGTTGAAAATTTAATGCGAAGTACAATGGAAAATCTACGTGATATGATAGATGCAAATACTGTAATTGGAGAACCAATCGAAACAAAAGATGGAACATGTATAATTCCAGTTTCTAGATTATCATTTGGATTTGTTTCTGGAGGAAGCGAATTTATGTCATCAAAAGACAATTCATCTAAAGATTCCTATCCTTTTGGAGGTGGAAGTGGTTCTGGAGTTTCATTAAAACCAATAACATTTCTTATAATAAAAGATGATATGGTAAGAATGATGCCAATAGAGCATGAAAACTCTTGCGATAGAATTATTGACAGCATTCCTCAAATTTTAGATATAGTAAAAAATTTAATTAAAGATGTAACAAATAACAAAAATAACCCTAAAAATTCTTGTGATTTGGAAATAACTTCCTCAAAAGATGATCACAAGTAGTTATTGATAAATTTATCACAAAAATTTTTAAATTTATGTACTATAAACAAGCAAATTTATAACTTTTAAAATATTCTATAAAATTGACTTATAATTCTTTTGCAAGATTTCTTAATGTTTGTGCAGTCAAATCAAGTTCTTGAATGTTTGCAGATATCTCCTGTAAAGCAGCTGATTGATTATGTGCAATTTCATTTGTACTATTAATATTTTCATCAATAGTTTTTACTGAATTAGATATTTTCTTTATAATATTATCTATTTTGTCAATTGATTCTTTAGATGTTACAGATAATTTTCTTATTTCCTCAGCAACAACAGTAAATCCTCTTCCATATTCACCTGCTCTAGCTGCTTCAATTGAAGCATTTAATCCTAACAAATTTGTTTGAGATGAAATATCTTGAATTAATCCTACAATAGAATTAGTATCTTTAGCATTATTATTTGCCTCATTAGTTTCTTTTGACAAATTATTATTCATATTTGCAAGATCTAAAACTCCAGAATTTATCTCAGCTATACTACTTGAAATCTGGGTTAATGATTCTGACAAGTTATTAGTTATATTTTCAATAGCTTTCTTTTTTCTTAAACTTAAATTTATAGATAAAATTCCAACAACACTGTCTTCTTCAAATATTGGATATACAAATGTCTGAAATTCTGTTTTACATATTTCAACTGCCTTACCTGAAGTTATTACTTGATTTATAGGTCTTTTAGTTTCAATAACTTGTACTATTTGAGAAATATCTTTTATTGAACTTCCCTCTTGTACATTAAAATCAATATCTTTTCCTGGTTCATAATATAACACTTTTTCAGTATCAGTAATTTCTATTGCAGCTTGTTCATCTAATATTCCTTTTAATACAGGAATCATACTATTATACACTACATTAATAGATTCATTCTCACTTATTTTTTTATACATAATACTAACCTCCATTTAATCTTTTCAATAAATTCATACCATACTGTTAATTAATATTAAACTTGTTATTTGATAATTCTTTAAGTTTACAACTTTATTTTATCAAATAATTGTCTTATATGCAAAATTCTACGAAAATAGATAAAAGTCGCATATATTTATAATTAGTATAAATATATAAAATTCACTCATATTAATTAATTTTCTGCTTTTATTCTGTAAGCGCTTAATAAAACAGTATCTTCCTTAGTGTTATGGTTAATGT
>NZ_CAKVKB010000331.1 GCF_934754915.1 uncultured Clostridium sp. | reverse complement strand
TCACTTTTTATTTTCTATTCTTATTATGAGTTTAAATCCACGTTTTGACAACTAGGAGGTCATTTCATATTATCTATATTATTTGTCGCTTACGCATTATGATTTCAGCGTTTTTTTAGCCACACCACTTTATTTGGCACTTACATTTAATAGATTATTTTTATATGATTCCTTCATCTTCGATAAGATTATATTAATTTATATCCATTATTTTCCAATAATGTAGAAAGATTATATATATATCCTTTACCTCTCACAGGATATTTCCTAAAATTATCAAGTCGTACTATTACATAATCATTTTTTATAGATAAGCGACAAACGCCTATATTGGCACCATCATCAAATTTAATTTCATATTTTTTACCTTCTGTTAAATAATAAATTTCTATAATATTTTTACTATACCTATATAGAACGGGTTTATCATATTTATCTAATATTAAATCACCAATAAATTCACCATAATATCCTATGGCGAATTTAGAATATGAAACTTCTTTTTCTCCTTTACGTATTCCAAATCTACAATCTACATTTTTAACTTGCCATAATATGATATCATTTTTTAAATCAAATACACTTATATCATATTTACTTTTTTCTGATTTTGAATTTTTCTTATATTCAATACAATAATAACCATTTCTAGAAAATGTTAATGTTTTATTAGGTGCCATAAAATCTAAATGATTATATTTCTTTAAATGATAATTTTCATCTATTTCATAATAAGAGCAATATTTACTCTTTTTT
Source organism: uncultured Clostridium sp. (assembly GCF_934754915.1). Taxonomy (GTDB): domain Bacteria; phylum Bacillota; class Clostridia; order Clostridiales; family Clostridiaceae; genus Clostridium. The sequence continues at coordinate 948 of NZ_CAKVKB010000331.1, read as the reverse complement.
TTCTGTAAATCAATTTCAACATCTAATTTAAATATTGGCCTACCATTATGGTAATAAACATGTTTATCAATATGTTTAATCTCTTTTTTGTTTATGTTTTCTAGCTTCTTTTTTTCTATATCATACACACATAATAAGATATCTTTATTACAATAGCTGTCACATAAAATAAATATTTTATTCTTATTAAATTGTTGAATCAATGATACATAATATTGACGAGATACAGTCATTTTTTTAATAATATTTTTTTCTTTCAAATCATAAATGAAGATATTGGAACCAGTTGTTGATCCTATCAACAACTGGTTATCATATGTAATATGCGTATTGGAAACATATTTCATATTTACTCTAAATAGCTTATTTTCTTCCATATCAAATATAGTAATAAACGTATTCGCATAAAGAATAGCGTATTTTTCATAGGGAGAAATATAAATATTATCAATAATTAATTTTTTTTCCATCATATATCCTCCTTAAAAGAAAAACTTATCAATTTTGATGATATTCCACTTTAGTTGATCACTCATTCGATTGGGTTGACCAACCATTCCGATGAACCTGACCACCTAAAAATCCCGACTGCAAATAAAGTATCTCGTATTTTTCTATAAATCTAAAAATCGTGAAACATTATACATATAAGCCATCGAACATTGTCGATTAGAAGTACGTAATACTATGTAATCATTTTTCAAAGATATATATACACTAATCAATGTATTATCTATTTGCTTACTATTTAACTTTTTATTGATTTCGTACAAATAAATTGTACTATTCATATAAAAATAAAGAATGTTTTTATTATCATATGCTCTCGTAAATTCGCATATTTCAAATGTAGTCGAGAAATCATCTTGACTATTTTCAATGAAAAATAATTCATTCTGAAAAGAATCATAAAGTGTTATTTTATATAAAACTTTGTATTCTATATCT
>NZ_CAKVKB010000330.1 GCF_934754915.1 uncultured Clostridium sp. | reverse complement strand
TCATACACCAGGTCATACCAAGGGAGGATGTTCATTATACTTAGAAAGTGAAAAACTTTTATTTTCTGGAGATACTTTATTTAGAGGCACTTGGGGAAGAACTGATTTACCTACTTCAGATTTCAATGAAATTATGGATTCTATTATAAATAAATTGCTTATTTTGCCTGAAGATACAATTGTTTATCCTGGACATGGTAAGTCTACTATGATTGGAAATGAAAAACCTATTTATTTGGAGTTAAAGCCAAGAAAAATTTAAAATTAAAAGTAAAATTAAATAAAATGGAAAAAATTACCAATATTCTTTTGGAGATTATAAGATTTATAATTTGATTAATGGAAAAAAATGGAATATTATAATAGACATGTAACATGCAAAAGATAATCTATTATTTAGATTGTCATGATTAACAGAAAGGAGAACTGCATGAAGAACGAAAGGGACAATATTGATACTAGTAAACGGACCAATGAAATGAAACAAAAAGAATACTCTGAGAGATCGGATTATTATCCATTTAACCAACCTTTTTTAGATGAGTACTACAGAATGTGGGAGGCTAAGAACTCAAAGAGCTAAAAAACAGAAATGGGCAGATATACTGAATGTTGTATATTTGCCCATTTTTGGCATAATATTATCTATTTTAGAATATATATCTATTTAGGGAGAAGATATATGTTTAATATTACTATTATAAGATTAAAAGATATAGTGAAAATAATAACTGTTGTACTTATTATTTATTTCTTAGGAAATTTTGTTTTTAAGAGTTCACAGTTTAAAGATTATTTTAATCAATCTATAAATATTAATTTTGATGAATTTATTAAACTGGGTTTTAATGAAGAAAGTAGCATTTTTAAATATGTTTTTAAAGATAAAGAAGCGGAACAAGAAAAAACCGAAGAGGTAGAAGAAGATTTTAAGAATATGTCAGCTAAAACAATATTGAATATAAGTTCAAGGATATTTAAAGTAAAAGAACAAACTTTTGGACAAGAATCAAATGAATCTACTATAGATAATTCTTATGAAAATTCAGAAGAACAAAAAATAGCACAGACACAAGAAATAACTACAGATACAAACACGCAAGTAGTAACTCAAAATCCAATAGCTGAAAGATATAACAAAGATTATAATGGGATAAAAATAAGAAATGAAACGTCTTATGAACTAACAGATGACATATTAAATCCGGAAAATCTAAATATAGACACAAAAGACATAATTATCTTTCATACCCATACTTGTGAAAGCTATACACAAACCGAAAATAATCAGTATGAACCATCTCGGAAATTATAGAACTACAAATCAAAATTTTTCTGTTGTACGTGTTGGAGATGAACTTACAAATCAACTTGGAAATTATGGTTTCAATGTAAATCATAACAAAGATTTTCATGACTATCCAGCATATACCGGTTCATATTCTAGGTCATTAAAAACGGTTCAAAATATATTAAAAAACTTTAATTCAGACATTATAATAGACTTACATAGAGATGCTATAGGAAGCAATGAAAACTATGCTCCACTTGTAAAAATAGGAGACGATTACTGTGCTCAACTAATGTTTGTAATGGGGAGTGATGGAGGTGGATTATCACATCCAAATTGGAATTCAAATTTAAAATTTGCAGTAAAAATTCAGCAAAAAGCAAATGAATTATATCCAGGACTATTTAAACCAATAATTTTAAGAAACTCAAGATATAATCAGCATT
>NZ_CAKVKB010000329.1 GCF_934754915.1 uncultured Clostridium sp. | reverse complement strand
GTTTTATGGAATTTAATAAATTTAGGATACGCTGATAGATGCTTTTCTACGAAAGAAAGAGAAGTGGTTGATTTACTGCGCGAATACTGGGAAATAAAAGATTCATTATATAAGGAAATGATTGATGTTGCTGAGACAATTTTAGCATTAGAAAAACATAAGAGCTGGTTAAATACGAATATCACAGATTTTTATACAAGACAGAACAAGCTTGATGATGTAGAAAAGAATATCACAAATGTTCAAGAGACAATAAAAACAACAATTGCAGAATTGAGTTTATAGGAGGATAATATCATGCCAATACCATTTTTATTTATTGCAGCAGCAGTTGGAACAGGATTAGTAGGAGCTGGAAAAAGTGTAAAAGCAGGAATTGATCAAAAGGATGCAAATGACACTAATAGAGCAGCTGAGCGTAAAATAGAAAGAGCAAAAGAAAAAATAAATACATGTAGAGATAACTGTGGAAAATCTTTAGACGGATTAGGTAAAATAAAGATTACAGTGTTAGATGATAGTATAAAAAAATTTATTCATGAATTTGAAAAATTGAATAATGTTGAGTTGAGTGAATCTACGGGTTTAAATGAATTACAAAAGATGGTTCTTGATAAGAAAAATTTTTCGGATTTAAAAGATTTACAAGGAATGGCAACATCTATGGTTGGAGGTTTGGCATCAGGAGCAATGGCAGGAGCGATAACAGCGTTTGGAGCTTATGGTGCAGCAGGAGCATTAGCTACGGCGTCAACCGGAACTGCAATTGCATCGTTAAGTGGTGCCGCTGCAACAAATGCTACATTGGCATTTTTCGGAGGTGGTTCTTTAGCAGCAGGTGGATTAGGCATGGCTGGTGGCACAGCTGTGTTAGGTGGATTAGTCGCAGGTCCTGCACTTGCAGTTTTAGGATTTGTAGTAGGAGCAAAAGCATCAAAAAACCGAGATGTAGCATATTCTAATTATGCAAAAGCAAAAGAATTTCAAGAGGAAATGGATACAGCATCGGATTTATGTATAGGTATAAGAAGGCGCTCTGATATGTTTGGTAGATTTTTATTACGTCTCCAAACAATATTAGATGAACTTGTATATCAAATGACTCAGATTATAAAAGATAAAGGAACAGATTATAGAAGATTTTCAAAGGATGAACAAAATTGTGTTGCATGTGCAATGGCACTTGCGGGCGCGATAAAATCGTTGTTAGATACACCAATTCTTGATGATGATGGTAATTTGACAGTTGAATCGGGACTGGTTATTGAATCAACACAAGATAAGATTGGACAGATAATAGAATGATTTTTCCTTGTAATCAATGTGGATTATGCTGTAAACATTTAGAATGTATACCTGAATTAAAAGAGTTTGATTCGGGTAATGGAAAATGTGTTCACCTTATGGATAATAATTTATGTGAGATATATGATACAAGACCAGATATATGTAATGTCAGTAAAATGTATCAGTTACATTATAAAGAATTAATGAGTGAGGCTGAATATATTAAAAATAATATTGATGGATGCAAAGCATTAAAAACTAAATATGTTAAGTAGATTGTGTGAATATAAAAGTGTTTTTTAAATCCTCCTATGTCTTATAAATATGTGAGGCATAGGAGGATTTTATATAAGATAAAATAATGTTTATTGAAGGGAGATGCAAAGTATTGTTAGTATGGGAAAAATCAAAAATCAAAAAAATTTAAATAAATAAAAAGTTCTAATAATGCATTTTGCTTGTTAGAACTTTTTCATTATTTTAATCACAAA
>NZ_CAKVKB010000328.1 GCF_934754915.1 uncultured Clostridium sp. | reverse complement strand
CCCGTTAAAATGAATTTATTTTCATTTTAACAGGAAGCTTTATATGTTTTGTAGTCGTGGATTTTTTGACGCTTACTAATTAACAGACTTTATTGTATATTACAAATTATTGTAGCTTTTAAATAAAGATTGATCAAAACATTAGGCTTCAAGTCTGATTTTTTCATAAAAAAGAAGAACAATATTTTTAAACAAAGATTGATTAAAATATTATTCTTCTAATTTTTCAATCTATTTATTTTTATAACAAAGTTTGATCAAATAATTCTGTAATTTTTTCATTCTAATATCTTAAATATCCATTTAACTCTGTCCTATAAAAATATAATCAATCATAAAAAATTCAATTCAATTCAATTTAATTTATTGTATAATATTACATATAGAAATATTAACTTATATATGTAATATATTTGAATTTATTTAGAAAGGAGTTACTTCATATGGGAAAATCATATTCACCATTAAGATACCCAGGTGGCAAGGGAAAATTTTACAAATATATAATTCCTATTTTTAAAAGAAATAATTTGAATAATATTATATATATAGAACCTTTCGCAGGTGGTTCTGGGCTAGCGTGTGAATTACTAATAAAAGAACAAGTTGATAGAATTATTTTAAATGATTATGATAAATCTATTTATGCATTTTGGTATTCAATATTAAATTTTACTGATAGATTTTGCAACAAGATTATTGAAACTGATGTAACCTTAGCTGAAAGAGAAAGACAAAAACAAATACAGAATAATAAAAATGCAGCTTCTTTATTTGATTTAGGATTTTCTACTTTCTATTTAAATAGAACAAATAGATCTGGAATCATTAAAGCAGGCCCTATAAGTAAAAATGAAACTTCTGGAGATTACCCATTAAACTGCAGATTTAACAAAGAACAGTTAATTTTTATAATAAAAAGAATTGCCTCTTTAAAGGATAAAATAGAATTGCATAATTATGATGCTATTGAATTTCTACAATTAATAAAAAATAGAGATCCAATGAACTGTTTTATATTTTTTGATCCACCTTATTACCATAACGGAAAAGACCTATATGTAAATTTCTACAAAAAAGATGATCACATAAAATTGTCTAATTCTATTATAAATAACCTTCAAGATTATAATTGGATTATTACTTATGACGATTGTCCCGAAATTAAATCAATATATTCAATCATTAAAAATGATAAATATAAAAAAATAAAAAAACAAACCTATTCACTTTCTTATACTGCTGGTAAAGCCAAAAAAGCATCAGAATTAATATATTATAATAATATAATAATCCCTAGAAATCTTTTCAAAAAAACATCCCCTAAATAGGGAAGGGGATGTTTTATTTTAATTCCTTATATCTCATTATTCCATTTTTTTGTTTCCATTCACTTTGTAATATTTTCTTTTCTTTATCACAATAAGTAATTAATTTTTGAAACGACTTTTGTTCTTCAACAATTTCAATATCATCACCTATATTTAATAATAGTTCTTGTGATGCAAGAATTATTATTTTAAATCTTGCTCTACTTACTACAACATTTAATCTATTACTATTGTATATAAATTCTTCTTCTTCTTTAATAATATCTCTATCTCCCAATATATAACTGCAAATCATTATTTCTCTTTGCTGTCCTTGATATTTTTCTACTGTATCTACTGATGACATAATTTTTTCTTTTAGCTTTTCTCTTGTTTTTATATCTGTAATTGATTCAATATAATTATCAAAATATTGTAGCAAATCATTTTGAATCTTTGCTTTTTGTGCTTTATGAGGTGCTACTATTCCTATTCCCTTATCG
>NZ_CAKVKB010000327.1 GCF_934754915.1 uncultured Clostridium sp. | reverse complement strand
AAAACAACTAAAAGAAGAAACAAGCAATCCAATATGACATCTATGATACTTCTTGCTTAGTTCTTCAAACTTACGAATATTCGTATTAATTCTATTTTGTATATAATCTTTAGTTTCCATAATAAACAACACCTCACAATGAAATTATACACCCACAAAACAAAAAAAGAGCAAGGAATATACCCTTACTCTACATCATCCGCTGATTTACCAGCAAGAACTGCATTGATCTTATTCTTAGCCGTTGTTACTGTGCTTTGATCTGGAACCATTACATAAGCAGCATCACCAAGTTCAGCACACATTAATGTATCCCCAGTACCATTTACCATATATTGTTCCATTTTCCATTTTGGATTCTTATTTAATTGATATTTAATCAATGATGAAATTTCATCATTTGACATAGTTGTTGAGAATGTATTTGCCATACTATCCATGATTTGAGCATAGTTAGTCACAATTGCTGGACTTGTAACCTTATCAACAATACCCATTAGAACCTGTTGTTGATTCTTTGTACGCTGACGATCCCCTTCACTATATGCATAACGCTCACGAGCATATCCTAATGCTTGTTCACCATTTAAGTGGTTCACACCTGCATGTACACTTAGTCCAGGAGCATGTAAGAAGTTATTGCATTCATAGCCTGGTTCAACATTTACATCAATACCACCAACTGCGTCAACAATATCTGTTACTGTATCGAAACCTACTTTAAATGTGTAGTTAATTTCAATACCTAATAATTGTTCAACTGTACGCTTAGTTGTGTTAGTACCATGAATACCCGTATGCGTAATCTTATCTAATGCACCTTGTTGACATCCATCACCAGCATCACAAGCCGTCGTTACATAGAAGTCACGTGGAATAGATGTTAATAAAATTGTTCCTGTTTTAGGATTTACAGTAGCTACCATAATTACATCACTACGACCATTTTCATCAAATCCACCACGAGTATCTGATCCAGAAATCAACACATTAAATGGTGTTGTCGTAATATTACTTACCGCATTGGCCTTATCTGTATTTTCTACTTTATATGAAGTTTGGTATACAACACGCGTATTGTTGTCAAAATCTTTATATGCATCAATATCTGTAATTTGACTACGACTTGATTCATTAATAACAATTGAATCTACTTCTCCATTATAGAAAGATTCTAGCATTTCAGTTAAACTGCCATATTCTCTTTTTTCCATCTGAATACCCGATTTATTTAGTTCTTTTAAAATCTTTTTAGAACCTTGTGTGTTGATATTCGCTAAAATACCCACACTATGTCCTGCAAGATCTGTTTTCTTTTTCATATCACTTGATTGTTTAACAATTACACTTACTGTATTTTTAGAATGTTTAGCAACGTTAGTAATATTAGAAAGCAATCCACCTGTTTTTGATAAATAGAAGCCACCTAAACAAGATCCTAATGAAAGTGCAATAGTAAAAATAATACAAATCAATTTAGATACAAATCCTTTAGTTGAAAAACACAACAACAAGATAAAAATCAAATCTAGTAATACAAATACAATTGTCATTAAAAACAATAGTTTTGTAGGCAACACATTCAATTTAATAATGTTAAACAACAAATACATTGTTGCAGCAACCAGTAAGATAGAGAAAATAATTCCAAATACCTTACCTACTTTATTTTGTTTCTTATTTTTTTTCATAACAAAAATCTCCTCATGCCCATTTATTTTACTACAAAATAATTATATTTACAAAAAAAGGAATAGGATATATGCCTATTCCACTTTATTTAATACAGTACCTAATACTTCAGCACCATTTCTTTTTAAA
>NZ_CAKVKB010000326.1 GCF_934754915.1 uncultured Clostridium sp. | reverse complement strand
AAAACAACTAAAAGAAGAAACAAGCAATCCAATATGACATCTATGATACTTCTTGCTTAGTTCTTCAAACTTACGAACATTCGTATGAATTCTATTTTGTATATAATCTGCAGTTTCCATAATAAACAACACCTCACAATGAAATTATACACCTACAAAACAAAAAAAGAGCAAGGAATATACCCTTACTCTACATCATCCGCTGATTTACCAGCAAGAACTGCATTAATCTTATTCTTAGCCGTTGTTACAGTACTTTGATCTGGAACCATTACATAAGCAGCATCACCAAGCTCAGCACACATTAATGTATCTCCAGTACCATTTACCATATATTGTTCCATTTTCCATTTAGGATTCTTATTTAATTGATATTTAATCAATGATGAAATTTCATCATTAGACATAGTTGTTGAGAATGTATTAGACATACTATCCATGATTTGAGCATAGTTAGTCACAATCGCAGGACTAGTAACCTTATCAACAATTCCCATTAGAACTTGTTGTTGGTTCTTAGTACGCTGACGATCCCCTTCACTATATGCATAGCGTTCACGAGCGTAAGCCAATGCTTGTTCCCCATTTAAATGGTTAACCCCTTCATGTACACTAAATCCAGGCAAATTCAAAAAATTGTTACATGCATAGCCTGGTTCTACATTTACATCAATACCACCAACAGCATCAACAATATCTGTTACCGTATCGAATCCAACTTTAAATGTATAGTTAATTTCAATACCTAATAACTTTTCTACAGTACGCTTAGTCGTATTTGTACCATGAATACCTGTATGTGTAATCTTATCTAATGCACCTTCTTGACATCCATCACCTGCATCACATGCAGTCGTTACATAAAAGTCGCGAGGAACTGAAGTCAATAGAATTGTTCCTGTTTTAGGATTAACAGTAGCTACCATAATTACGTCACTACGACCATTTTCATCAAATCCACCACGTGTATCTGATCCTGAAATCAACACATTAAATGGTGTTGTAGTAATATTACTTACTGCATTGGCCTTATCTGTATTTTCTACTTTGTAAGATGCTTGATAAACAACTCGAGTATTACTATCAAAGTTTGCGTAAGCTTCCATATCCGTAATCTGACTACGACTAGATTCACTAATAACAATAGAATCCACTTCACCATTATAGAAAGATTCTAGCATTTCAGTTAGACTACCATATTCTTTTTGTTCCATTTGAATTCCAGAATCAGTTAATTCTTTTAAAATCTTCTTAGAACCAACAGTATTTATATTTGCCAAAGTACCTACACTATGACCAGCAAGATCAACTTTCTTTTTCATATCACTTGATTCTTTAACTACAACACTGATTGTATTTTTAGAATGCTTAGCAACATTCGTCATACTTGAAAGTAATCCACCGGTCTTTGACATATAATATCCACCAAGACATGATCCCAATGAAATAGCCAATGCAAAAATAATACAAATAATTTTAGATACAACACCTTTTGTTGCAAAACACAACAATAAGATGAAGATTAAATCCAATAATACAAATACAATTGTCATTAAGAACAATAGTTTTGTAGGCAATACATTCAATTTAATAATGTTAAACAACAAATACATTGTTGCAGCAATCAGTAAGATAGAGAAAATAACCCCAAATACCTTACCAACTTTATTTTGTTTTTTATTCTTTTTCATAATAAAAATCTCCTCATGCCCATTTATTTTACTACAAAATAATTATATTTACAAAAAAGGAATATATAAAAATAGATAGGGATAAATCAACCTTTAAAAGTCATAGGGATTTTGACTCTGAGATAGAGATG
>NZ_CAKVKB010000325.1 GCF_934754915.1 uncultured Clostridium sp. | reverse complement strand
TTGAATTGTTGGCGTATCAACTATTGGAAGCATCTCTTTAGGCTGCGCTTTTGTTGCTGGAAGAAATCTTGTTCCTAGTCCTGCTGCTGGTATTATTGCTTTTCTTATTTTTTTATTCATATCATCATATCCTCTTATTATATGAACCACACTTATATAGTAAAAAATGTACATTAATAATCAAACTTAGTATTAAAAAATCTCTAATCTTAATTTTTATTAACTATTATCATATCATTTTCTTCTCTTAATTATTTTAATCTTATTGACAATATTTCTTGGTATATATGTAATAGTCTTACCAATCTTATATGAAAATGATTTCTTAACAATATCATTATCTTTTTTAATGCATTCAAGTTCTTCTCGTAATCTTACTATTTCTTCATTCATATTTGTAATATATTCTTCAATTGAGTATACATGTTTATCTATATTTACTACATATGTATCTAGCCTAGAAACATGACTATCTATATTTATTGTATATGTATCTAATTCAGAAACATGTTTATCTATATTTACTGTATGTACATCTAATTCAGAAACATGTTTATCTATATTTTCAGTTCTTATATCTATTCTTTCTATATGATTATTTATTCTTTCCTTACTAATTTCAATATCATCACATCGTTCATTTAAAATATCTACGTCAGAAATTGTTTTTTCTGCTTTAGTAAAAATTGCATCTTTTAGCCATCTCAATGATTGTTCTCTTTTTGCATTTAATATTTTATTCACACTATTATAGTTTATTTCTTTCAAATAATCTAATTTATCTACTGCTTCTTTAATATTATTTACTGCTCTATCTTCCAAATTCAATAATGATAACAATGAAGTAAATCTAGCTCCACCTCTATCTTTATTAACAATTGCAATAAATTGTTTTCTAAATAAAATAGAAAAACAAACACCATGATACGAATCTGTAATTACAAAATTACTGTTTTTTATATAATTAAGCCAATCTTCAACTAATACATCTTCCTCAACTGGTAAAGTCCAATTCTTAAGTTTTAAATTTTTATCATATGCATCTGTAACATTTATTGATTGTAAATTTAATTTTGAAGATATCTTTTCAAGAACATCTTCCTTATCTCCAATATCTAATATATACATAAATACATATTTATAACAAATACACTTAGAAGAATGTGAAATAAGTTCATTATAATAATCCATCTTACACAAAAATACTGGATCCAAAACCCATTCAGCTTTTGTATTAAAATATTTTTTACAAATATCAACACCACTTTTCTCACGCACAGAAACAGCATCAAATTTTTTCAGATAATATGCTGTTCTTTTACATTCTTCTATATATCTGTCATATGTATCAAAACCAAATGATGCTGCATATGAAATCTTCCTCTTATTATTATGAATAAAATTTAAAAACCAAAAATCTCCTACAGCTTGTGACATATATCTATTCCAATTTTGATCTGAACCAACTAAAAAAATATCTGAAATCTTATTAATAGCTAATGCATCTGTTTTACTATCAAATGGTTTATGCAATGCCCAAATTGGATATGGATTAATTCTAAACAAAGGAGGAATAGACAATGATTTGCCATAATAAGATGGAATTCTTTCCACCATTAATGCTTCAAGTCCTAAATCACTTATAACTTTATATAATGCATAATGTGTCAAATGCGCCCCATAATTAGGCATACTCCAATTACACAAGATAGATATATCATATTTATAATTTAAACATGACCTTATAGCATTTTCTATTGTATAATTTTTCAAAGAACATAAATGTCTAAATCTTTCAAAAGCACCTATATGTTTTATTTTATTTATACTTTTACCACTAAGT
>NZ_CAKVKB010000324.1 GCF_934754915.1 uncultured Clostridium sp. | reverse complement strand
TATTTTCTTTTAATTGTTTATTATTCTTTTTCCATTGTGACATATAATTTCTTATTGTAGAACTTGATCCATTATAGCCCTTATCTTTTATTATTTCTTCAATTTTTCTTGAAGTATATCCTCTAACAATACAGTCATCAATTATTTTAATATAAGGAGTTAACTTTGATACTCTTTTAGAACGTTTTGATAATTTTACAGCAGAAGTATTTTCGTCTAGATATTTTTTAACTGTTCTTCTATCAATTGACAATTCATGGGCAATCGTACTTATTTTATTTCCGTTTTTATATAAATATCGTGTTTTATCAATTATTTCTTGCTTTTTCTTAATATTTTCTTTGTATTGAATATCTCTAGTTGTTTCAAAGAATTTTTGTATATTGTCTTTGTCTAAATTTAATATTTTATTTAAGGTCTTTATATTTAAATTTAAAGAATTACATATGCTGTTTTTACTGATGCCTTGATTATGCATGGATATTGCTTCCATAGCCTTTTCTTTTACAGACAGTATTTTATTTTTGCTTGCATTTGATAAATCACTATTTCCTAGATTATGCTCATTGGTAGATTTTATAGATATCTTATTTTTTAAATATTTAGAAAGATAATCCTTACAATAAGATGTTAAATTTTTCAATATATGAAATCTATCACTTACTTGAATTGCTTTGGGATGTGAAGTAGCGATAGCACTATTATAAGTAATAGATCCATCTCTTGAAAAAACTTCAATATTCGGATAATTTCTTAGCCAAGAAACTATATCGTCATATTCTCTAGATTCAATCATATCTATAATTGTATTATTTTCAATATTAATCATTATAGTTCCATATGTTTTTCTTTTTCTTATAGCAAAATCATCAATACAAACCTTTTTTACATCTTGTTTATTTATTTTCATTAATGTATCTTTTTTTTAAAAGAGTACAAATCGTACTCTTACTAATATTAACAACGTTTTCCCTTAGATAATTTTGAGCAGCTATAGAGCTCATATTTACCGCAATCTTAGATATCTGTTCTTCTAAACGAAGAGTATTTTTTCCTTTAAAGTAGAAACATGAAAAGCTTTCTGCGAAAGTTGTTCGGGTGCATTCTGAATTAAAACAAAAATATTTCTTATTATTTAAGATTATTTCAACTTTTTTATTTTGCATAGGTAAATCCTTAAATGTTCTCTTGTATTTAGAATGAACTTTATTTGATATATGTCCACAGCAAGGACATTTACATTCATTAAGTTCAGAAATCACTTGAATGTAAATAGTATCATCTATAATTTCATGAGATACATATTTTAAATTTTTATCTAATAGTTTTATAAATTCATTCATAAAGAGTCCTCTTTCAAAGTTAAAAATATGTATAATTATATTCAATATGTTAACGTTTTTCAACTAATGTAGGAAAGAACCATTTTTATCTTATCATTTATATGACAGATTAACGAAAACTAATGAGAAACTGGCGGGAGAGAATGAAAATCTCCGTGCTGAAAACAAAGATTATAAACTGCTGAAAAAGGCGTTCGGAAGTAAACAGATGGACAGTCTTTTAGAGCAGGCAAAGGCAGTACAACAGTCTAAACAGCGTGGGAAACGCTTTAGAAATAATCAAGAGGAAAGGTAGGAAACATTATGGAAAACAGGATTTATGATGAGAAAAACGGTCTTTGGTATGCAAAACAAGGCGACTATTATCTCCCAGAGCTTGCATTACCTCCCAAAGAAGAAAAGCCTATTGGAATATGGGGGCAAAGGCATTTGAAGTATAAATGTCAACATTAAAATGTAATTTTTTGATCATTTAAGAATGTAGTTTTTAGTTCTCTTCAAAATTTAAAT
>NZ_CAKVKB010000323.1 GCF_934754915.1 uncultured Clostridium sp. | reverse complement strand
ATCATATCTATATTTAGATGACAAATATTTACACACCTCTTCAAAGGCTTCTAAAACATATGTTTTTTCATAATATAATGTATCATCTAAATCAAAAATCAAGCATTTAATCATGTTTTTCCTCATCTCATTTATTATATATTTCAACTGTTACAATACATACTATTAATTTAAATATGTTTATTGGTCATCACTATAAATTAAGATCTGAAAATTTTCTATGGTCAGCACCTTCAATAAATGCTCCTCTGCTACAGTTTATAAATTTGATCTTTGGATTTTCTCTTATTAATGATTCAATTTTATTTTTAAAAGTTATATATCCTTGTGTTGTATCTAAAAGTGTTCCATTAACACCTTTTACTTTTTTCATTTTTGTATTTTCAGTATAATTATCTTTAAAACCATATATTTCTTCAAAAGTTTTTGTATCAGACTTTTCATTTATAAAAGCAAGATCCTGGCCTAATAAGATTATTTCTTCTGCACTGCTTTTTATTGCTATATTCATAGAAGCTACTGCTACTGTTCCTCTTGTTTTTATTTCATCATCATTACTAGCATTAAATATATATTTAGGTCCTTTATAAGCTTCTACAGCCCATCTTAAAGATGTAGCTGAAAAACATAATGGAACACCATTACAATCCAAATTCTCAAATTGCTTCTGTACTATAGGTTTTGTATCTATTATAACTACTGCATTTGGTATTATTTCATTTTTTATAAGAGTTCTAAATGCACTTCCAACACTTATGATATTATATCTATCCCTATATTCTTTTAAGATACACAAGTCTTTATCTAATGATGGACCTGCTGCTGTAATCACAAAAGGCTTCTTAGATTTTTTTAAATGTTCTATATATTCTGATATATTTCTATATCCTTTTTCCATATTAGCTTTATAATTTTCATCTGACTGTTTAATTATTTCAGTATCCATTTCCACATACTGTTTCATTATATTTAAATCATTTATAAGATTATATAATAATTCATTGTTTCGTTTTATCGTTTCTAATGATGATTTATATATTATAACATTCCGTACTTGTCCCAAAACACTTGACAGAGCATTATAAAAATTTTTATTTTTTCCAGAAAATATTTTCACATTATCATATTTAAAAACATCAGGATTTATCTTTTTACAAATCTCTACCATTTCATTATTATATTCAAATACATATAACATAGACTTTTCATTCATCCTCTTATGAAAAACATCAACATGATATCCAAGCCCTAATCCATATAAAACAATTACTTTATCATTAAGAATTCCAGCATTTCCATTTACAAACTGTTCACTCTCTTTTATAGGATTATATTTGCTATGTATATATCTGCCATCAAATTTTATAGTTGGCAGACCTACTTTGCTTTCTTCTAATTCAATCATAGATTCCCCTCATTTCCTATATGTTCCAATTAACAATGTACAATGATTGTGAAATCTTTTTAAGATTTCTTTAATTATTATGTAGTTTTATTAGTTAGAACATATATTTAATATTTATTATTTAACATTTTTATCTTATTAACTAAATTAATTACACCATTTATATCAACAATAAGTTCTTGTTTTTTCTGCATTTCATTTCTTAAATTTTTATTTTCTATAAGATTATTTACACTTTCTATGAATTTTTCTTTTTCAAACCTATCCATATAAAAAATATCACTTAGCAGCCCTTTATCTGCCATCATCTTACCAACTTCGATTTGATTGTCTGCTAAAATGATTCCTATGGTTGGAACTTTCATTGCACAAAGTTCATAAAGAGTTGAACCACAAGCAGCCACTGCTATATCACACTTTTTCATAAGCTCTGACATATTGGCATTTTCATATGGATATACAT
>NZ_CAKVKB010000322.1 GCF_934754915.1 uncultured Clostridium sp. | reverse complement strand
GCCGACGCCATATTGACTATGTTCAGATTTAGAATCCACCCCCCATGTTCAAATTAAGAACATTTCCCAAACTAAATACCATTAATAAGAGTGAACTCTTCGTAAAATCCTAATTTTCTGAAGAGTTTTAAAAAATGCAAATGGCTCAACCATGCCATTTATTACAATTTCGCTTTTTGCAAAGGTCAGACTTTTAATAAAATATGGAGTTTTTCCAATAGAAGTTAAGTAATACTATTCAAAACTTCTCTAATTATTTCCCAACAACTTTAAGATTTTTGATGTCATCAAGTTCATTCTTTAATGTATTTATATCCTTATCATCATCATCGTTGCCAGTAGAATTGTTCTTATTCTCTATGCTAGTTGTAGCCTTACCTAAACATTGTTCTATTAAGAACTTATTAGCTTGATATCTAACCCTCTGATCGGTCTTTTGGCACGCCATTTGTTTCATATTATCAATGTAGGTGCAAACATCATTGGTTATTTTATCTTGTGCTGTCTTTTTAAGTTCACTTCTACGGGCTTCCAGCTCAGCCGTGATATTAGGTTTTCTTTTCCATTCGTAAATTGTTGATCTTGCAACATTTAATTTTCTTGCAATGTCTGATATATTCTCACCTGAAAGAATCATATCTATCATTTTATCTTGTTGAACTGTTATAATAATTGAATCCATAATGTCACCTCCTACAATACTACAATCTACAATACACTTATTCGCCCCATAGACAAGACTTAACTATATTCAATGTATAATTTTATCGTTAAACAAATTAACAGTCTTAAATCGCTTTTAAATTAACTTATAAAAAAGCAACTACATTAAATAAATAACATAGCTGCTTTAATATATTGGGGGTTAATTTAAATGAGAGGGCAAGAATTAATTGAAAGAGTAATTACTGCTGTCTTAATTAACTCTTTCAACAATACCATTATATTACCTGTAGAAGCATTGAAATAACTAACTTAGACTTATATTTTAATTAACAAATAAGTATGTTTTAAGTAAAAATTAATTAATCCAATTACTTAATTCATATATAATCTTTCTTCTCATTCTTATGCATGTGTCCTGGCTTATATTTAATTTAAATGCAATGCTAGTCCAACTTAATTTATCCTTACTAAAATATCTAAGCTCTACAAGTTTTCTTTCTTCTGATTCTAATAATTCAAGTGCATTATCAATAAGTTCTTTCTCAATGATCCTATTTTCTTTTTCTTTTCTTAACTGATCTATCTTACTTCTAATATGCTCATCACGTTTTATAACTTCATCTTCTACTGAAGAATGAAAAGCATTAGTTTGAGCTGACTTTTCATCATATGAAATTGCTTTTACAGATACATCATTCAATAATTGCTTTATTTTTATATCTGTAAGTTTATTTAACTTATCTATATCTTTATATCCATATAAATGTTTTTCAGTTAATTTAAACTTATCTTCCAAATCTAATTTCCTCCATATGTTTGATTTCAGATTCTAATTGTCTTTGCTCTGTTCTTAATTCATAAACTTTTGTCCAATACTTCTTTTTTACATTAATAAGAATCTGCTTTTTAATTTCTGTAACTCTATCTCTTTTTATCTGCAGCATATCAATTTTTATGTTAATCACCTCTTTTTATCTAGGTTACATTTTATTTGTAACCACTTAACACTAGTAATATCAATGGTTTAAGTACAAGTTACAAAAGTTACACTTTCTAAATTCTATGTGTACAACTTTATATAACACGTATATATCTTATATATATAATATATATATTTATATTTATGTAACTATGTAACTATATATATAAAAATGGCTTAACGGTGCGCATTTGCTCGGTTACATTTGGGTTACAAAAATGGTTACAAGTTACACTTTCAGCA
>NZ_CAKVKB010000321.1 GCF_934754915.1 uncultured Clostridium sp. | reverse complement strand
TCTCGGTGAAGCTTCAGAAACATATATAAAAAAATATGGAGGAGTAGTATACCTTATTCCTAAAGAAGAAAATGATTTCTTAGGTTATTCAAAAGGCGAACTTAAGAAAATTTTATGCAAATCAGGTGCTAATGATAAAGATTATTATCTTTCTCAATTTGTTATTTTGACTCTCTTAGTCACATTTTACAGTTCTCAGGGAATAACAAGTAAATGCAGGGATTATATAAAGGTGGGAGAATTTCTTAATATAATTACAGATAAGCTTACTGAAGGTGCAAAGAGAAGTGAAGATGAAAAAAGCAGTACAGATGGAATAGCATTCCAAAATATACTTGAAAGATTTGAAGCATTAAAGAGCAGTGATAAGAAAACAACTTCAAAAACTACAAAAGAAGGTTTTGTAAATACCATATTAAAATTTCTTGATGAACAGGGATTAATATATTATATACAAAATGATGATATGATAAAGACTACTAAAAAACTTGATGCATTTATGGATTGGAACATATTAAATAAAAATAATTATGACAGAGTTCTAAAAGCATTTGGGGAGGAAAAAAATGAGCAAGATCAATAAGATGAGATTTGTAAATCTTAACTATAATAATAATTCCATGAAAATCGATGATGAAACTTTTTTCCTTGATACTGAAAGTACCATGTTTAATTTAAGAAATGGTGGTGGAAAATCGGTACTTGTTCAGATGATGATTTCACCTTTTGTACATAAAAGATATAGAAACTTTAAAGACAGACCTTTTGAAAGTTATTTTACAAAAAGTACGCCTACATATATTCTTGTAGAATGGAAACTTGATAATGGAGGTGGTTATGTACTTACAGGACTTATGGTTAGAAAAAGAGAAACTGCATCTGATGAAGATTCAAAAGAAAAACTTGATATTATAAGTTTCATAAGTGAGTATTCAGGTCCGTGTGAGTGTGATATAGATAATTTAAAGATTGTAGATAAAGACGGAGACAAAAGATCTGTTAAAAGCTATGCAAATTCAAAAAAGCTTTTTGAATCTCTTAAAAAGAATGAAGCTTATAAGTTCAGCTATTATGATATTACAAATTCTGTAGGCACAAAAATGTATTTTGACAGACTGTTATCTTATAAGATTAATTATAAAGAATGGGAAAATGTAATAAAAAAAATTAATCTTAAGGAATCCGGGCTTTCTGAACTTTTTTCAAGTGCTAAAAATGTAGAAGGACTTATGAAGGAATGGTTTCTTCCTGCTATTGAAAATAAGCTTAATAAAGATGAAGACAGAATTAAAAATTTTAGGGAAATAATTAATAACTATGTTATTCAGTATAAAGAAAACAAACATAATATAGATAAAAAAGCAAAGATGGAGCTTTTTAATAATTTATCAGCTGAATTACATGAAGAATGTAACAAGTACATAAATACTATAAATGCTAGAGAAAATCTTGAAAATACCATGGCAAATTTTATTGAGTATTTGAAGTATACTCTTTCTAATTATGAAACAGATAAATGTAATCTTGAAAATGCACTTAATGATTTAAATGAATCATTAAAAGAACTTGAATATGAAGAAAAGTCTCTTGAAATTTATAAATTAGAAGATAAAATGTCTGATTTACATAATAAACTTGATGAAAAAATAAATATGATTTCATTAAATGAATCTCAGCGTGATGATTTTAGAAAAAAGCTTAATATATTCACATGTGCTAAGTTATACAAAGAGTATAAAGAAAAGTCAGAGGAACTTCAAAACTACGAGAATAAATTAAAAGTACTCAGCAGTAAAAATAAAGATTTTGCCCCAAGAATAAATGACCTTGGTTTTACCATAAAGACTATATTATCAAAAGAATTAAGTGATAATGAAAACAGTCATAATGAG
>NZ_CAKVKB010000320.1 GCF_934754915.1 uncultured Clostridium sp. | reverse complement strand
TTATCAGTTGTTTTTTTTATATTTAAATATATCTGCACCTATAGCTCAGTTGGATAGAGCGTTGGACTTCGAATCCAGAAGTCGTGGGTTCGAATCCCACTGGGTGTACCAAGAGCTAGAAATACCAATAGTTATAGAGATATGACTGTTGGTATTTTTGTTTTACTACAACCATTACTACAACCATTAGAATGATATTAGGTTGTAGGAGCAGAAGAGTGAAGGGACAGCAGAAGATAAAGAAAAAATGCTAACCTTTTTAACCTAGTCTAGTTAAAGCTAGCAGTAGTGCGGGATTAGATAATGGTAGGTTTGTTTATAATAAAAAAATGAGGTTAACTTATTAAGTTTTTAATATAAAAGCAGAGCACATTACGTATATGTGTATTAAAAATAAATTATAAAAAAATATTGAACAATTTATTGAGTTAGAATATAATAATTATAGAGATAGTAATGTCTCTCGTGTGAAGACACGTTAAAGCCGTGCCGGATATGGAACGGGATAAAATTCCATAACAATTTTGGTATCAAGATGGATACCGCTCTCCAAAGCAGAGAGGATGCTTGACCAATGCGGCTGGTATGAGGACCGCAACTATTTGATGTCAAGATGGGCATCACACCTGACGGCCAGGAGAAAACACTTTATAAATAGTTAGTATAGAAGTAGCAAGTTATTGCTACTTCTTTTTTAGGAGAAGAAATTTTTATGGGGTTAGAACAAAAAGTAGAATTAGTAAGGCAAAATGTTATTTCTGCGGTTCAGAAGTATAAGGATGAATTAGTAGGAAGAAAATTCTTATATATATTTGATAGTGATTTATAAAACAGAAAATTTTATGCATTTAACTGGAGTAGATTCAAGAAAATTAAAGTCACAGAAATTCTATGAAAAAACTAAAGATGGAACTTTAAAAAGAAATCAAATGTTTTTTAGTCCAAGAAATCCATTAAAAACAGCATTAGATAAATCAAGAGAATTATCAAACATAGATATTTTTGCTAATTCAAAAATATTCATAATAAAAGATATGAAGACAAAAACATATACATATGCATTTAGCTTTTCAGATAAGAAAATGACATTAGGATTAATGAAAGATACAAGAAAAGATGAACAAGGAAATGAAATTGAATTAGACTATTATATCCCTAAAACTTTTAGAGTAAAAGAAGATGCTACTAAGGATAAGGATTCTACTAAAGTAGTTGGAATAACATTAATTTTATCAAAAACAGATGTTAAAGGAAAATATAATAAAATTCATTATGGAGATGAGAATGAAATAGCGTTATTACCCGATAGGATTAAGAATTTGATTGATGAAGATATTATGTCATCTAATTCAGCAGAAAAAAGATAGTGCAAATAAATTAAGCAATTTATAATAGGATGGTTGTTAAAGTTAAATTAAAATAAGTATAGAAGACTAAGTTATACAACCTTCTATGCTTATTTTAATTATTATGTAGTTTTATTATTGGAACATATATAAAAAAGTGTTGACAGATAAGGAATTATGAGATAAAATAATTTTCATCGAAGAGATAAAATATAATATGCGTTTTTAGCTCAGCTGGATAGAGCAACGCCCTTCTAAGGCGTGGGCCAGGGGTTCGAATCCCTTAAAACGCACCATTTAAAATATAATATGCGGGTATCGTATATCGGTAATACTCCAGCCTTCCAAGCTGGCAAGGTGGGTTCGATTCCCACTACCCGCTCCACTAAATAAAAATAAATATATGCGGGTATCGTATATCGGTAATACTCTAGCCTTCCAAGCTAGCAAGGTGGGTTCGATTCCCACTACCCGCTCCATTGAACAACTGTTATCAGTTGTTTTTTTATTAAAAAATATTTTTATTATTAATTGTTGACATACTGCTGTCAACAATTAAATGCTACAGTAAAAGGGC
>NZ_CAKVKB010000319.1 GCF_934754915.1 uncultured Clostridium sp. | reverse complement strand
TCCAGAAAAGTCGCCGAATTGTAAAGAGGTCTTTGAGGAAAGTTTTTAAAGATATCAGTATCATACAATTTCAGATTTGGAAATTAAAAAAAATGTTAATTTTCAGCCGAGTTGGAAGACAATTTTTAGCGACGTAGGAGCGTTAAAAAAATTGGCTTACAACCGGAACAAAGGGGGGTGTGGGGGATCCCCCCACTGCCCTTTCTTGTAGTTCTAAGTAAGTAATAAAAAGACGACTCGATTGTTAGCGATAAAAAATTCAGTGCAAGCCAAATTTAGAGAGGTTTGTCACTGAACCAGAACAGGGGGAGCGGCGTTAGCCGCCCCCCTTTCATTATGATGTGTATAAGATAATAAAAAGAATAAAACGATATATTTTATTTCTTGACAAGATTAGACTTATAATATATAATAAAATTATGGCACTGCATAAACGGTAGGCGGTTAATAATGCCCCTGAAAGGGGGCTTTGTCCTATGAGTTTCATTGACTTTATAACCTGCATCGGCTCACTTTCAGCTCTTTGCTCGTTTCTCTATGAGCTTTACAAAGACAACAAAAAGAAATAACCGCCAACCCTGACAAAGTTACGGTTATTTCTTAACTTATAATTTCGGGGCTAACCGCTTACTTGCAGTGCCTTCTTTTATTTATATTATACAATCAAATAAAAAATATGTCAAGAGGTAGTTTTTTTACTGCCTCTTTTTAAGTATAATCTGTTTTTATACAGGCTATATCTGTATATGTCATATTATAAACAGATATAATCTGTCTTTATACAGATATAATCTTTATCCCCATATCATTTTATTTATTATTTTGGGCAGATATCCTATAAATTTTCCTAAAGCTATAGCACCAATGATTATATATGCATATGTCCAGTCTGTATTTGACAATACATCAACTGTTTCTATAATGCTATTGATTCCATTGTTTATAATTTCATTCACTTTTTAAACCTCCTTTTATTATTATGATATTTTTTCTTTTCGCTTTGCTTGTTCTTCTCCTAATTTTTTAGCTAAATCCTCTACCTCTCTTTTATTTGGAACTGATAATCCGTTGTATAAACTTAATATATATTCTTCTTCTTCTGTAAAATTTTTTTCTTTTTTTATTTCCAAGCCTAATATATAATCTGTTGAAATATTCAATTCTTTTGCAATAGTTATTAAATGTCTTATCGGCATTTCTTGTTTTTCATTTTCATATTTGCTTACTTGCTGTTGGGTAGTATTTAAAATTTTAGCAATATCAGATTGAGAAATATTTTTTTCTTTTCTTATTTTGACTAATTTTTGTATATAATTCATAAAGATTTCTCCTTTGATTTGTTTCTTTCACTAAAATATATTATATATCTTTTAAAATGCATTGACAATTGTCCGAAAAGGTGTATAATATAGATATAAATACATCTTATAAGATGTATTAGTAGGTGATGTTTTTTAAGTTTAGGTGATATAATGAATGATTATGTTATTGGAAATAAATTAAAAGAAGCAAGAAAGAAAATTGGTAAAACCCAAAAGCAAGTAGCAACTGAAATGGGTATATCAAGAACAAATATAACAAAATATGAAAATGATGATTTAGAACCAAATTTATGCACCTTAAAAAAGATATCTGAAATATATAAGGTAAGTATTGATTATATATTAGGAATATTAAATGAAAATGAATTAAGTTTAGATTCAGATGAATATGAGCTTATTCAGATATATAATAAATTGTCACACTTAAATAAAGTAAGAGTACTGGAAAGAGCCAGAGTACTTTTAGAATATGAAATGGATAAAAGACGAAAAAATGATAATGGGTGATACGGTGTAAGGTAATAGCTGCTTTATGCAGATATTATATAGTTAATATTAATAATTTTTAATGAAAGGAGATTTTATCAATGAAATACACAGTTATAGG
>NZ_CAKVKB010000318.1 GCF_934754915.1 uncultured Clostridium sp. | reverse complement strand
ATATCATGACCGAATAATTACTGTCTAATTAATTATAACCAATCCAAGTTTTATACTCATGTAAGTAAATTATTAACTGAATATGGACATACAGTAGTTGATTGTAATAGTAACGGAGCAACATCAAGTGAAGAATTAAAAGAAGGAGTGACAAAGGCTAATAATGCAAATGTTGATTTGTTCATCAGCTTACATATGAATGCTTATGACGGAAATGCTAATGGAACTGAATGTATAGTGTATTCAGAAAACAGTAAATCATATCCATATGCTAAAAGAATATGTGAAAACTTTGCTTCATTAGGATTTAAAAATAGAGGAGTAAAAATAAATCAACTTTATGAAATGAAGAATATAAAAGCACCTAATATTATTTTTGAAATTTGTTTCTATGACTCAAAAACCGATATTTATATTTATAATAAGTATTCTTGGGAACAATTATCACATAAACTTTGTAATGCTATTGATAGCAATATTCAAGATAAACCAGAAGAAAAGAAAGCGTATATTGTTACAAAGTATTTGCCACATGCTTATGAGGGGTATGATGGAGTCGATATAAGAGCAATTCTTGATAAGTATTTTGATGGAGTTAAGTGTTATGTTAGGGGGGATGAGAATGGGATTTGGATTGAGACTGAGTATTTAACTGTAGAAAAGATTAGTATATTAAAAAATAAACTTGGAGTTTGGTTTTATTCGATAGGAAATGAACTATAAGATTGTATATAAGTATATAAATGAAACTAAGTATAATAATGAAACTATAATACTGACAGGTGCCTGTAGCACTTTAAAGTGCGTTCTTCACAGAGAGAAATGCTGCATATATAATATGAGTATAGCAAGCGGCCGTTTGAAAATCCAAGGAGAAAATTATATATGAGTTTAAAGAAAAAATAAAAAATATGTTTAAGCGAAAGGAAGATAATAAAATGAAAGAAGTAGTAGAATTTTTACAAGCCAATCCAGTTCAATATTTAGCAACAATAGGGAGAGATGGAAAAGCAAAATGTCGTCCATTTATGTTCTGTTTTGAAAAGGAGGGAAAGTTGTGGTTCTGCACAAATAACACAAAAGAAGTTTATAAGGATATGCAAGCCAATCCAGAAATTGAAGTATCAGTTTCGGATGCAAGTTATGCATGGATAAGATTAAATGGGAGAGCAGTGTTTGAAAATAACATGGAAGTAAAAGAAGCATGTATGGCAAATCCAATAGTAAAAGGACAATATAATACAGCTGACAATCCAATATTTGAAGTATTTTATTTAGAAAATGCAAAAGCAACAATTGCAGATTTCTCAGGAAATCCTCCTAAGAAATTTAATTACTAATTTAGTTTTAAAATAAAGATAAAAACGAAAATTATCTTTGGGGCAGGTGTAATTCCTGACCGGTGGTAAAAGTCCACGAGTTTTTGATGAAGCTGATTCGGTGTAATTCCGAAACCGACGGTATATAGTCCGGATGAGAAAAGGTAGTTACGTTTCATATGTGTACTAATATATGCAGCCTTGGAATGTACATTATTTCGGGGCTGTATGTATATATAAGAAACTGTGAATAATAACTCCTGATATTTTATGTATGATGGAGGATATGAATGAATAATTTGAATGTAATACAGAATAAAAAGATTAATGACAAAAGAAATGTAATCAGTGTTAGAAATTTAGTAATTGTAGGAATGATGGGTGCTATAAGCACTATATTAATGCTTTTTGAATTTGGGATTCCATTTTCGCCTTCATTTGTAAAAATGGATTTTTCTGAATTACCTGTAATTTTAGGTGGATTTTTAATGGGACCTATTGAAGGTTTTCTTATTATAGTTATAAAAATAGTTTTGAATTTTTTACTGAATGGTACAAGCACATTTGGCATTGGAGAATTATCTAATATGATGGTAAGTGTAGGATATAT
>NZ_CAKVKB010000317.1 GCF_934754915.1 uncultured Clostridium sp. | reverse complement strand
GGACATACTGCTTCACATACAGAACATCCAGTACAAACATCTCTTAAATTATTTATATTATTAACACTCTTTTTCATGAAAGATTACTCCTAATAATAATTTTTTTATAATTTTATTAATCTCTAATATAATAATTGCAACTACAATTACAATAAATAAATAAAATATTGTACTATTCAAAACATATTGTGAATAATTTCCTTTCATAAGAAAAATTACGAAGTAATGGTATAGATAAATAGGATAAGATAATTCTGATAAATATCTAAAATTAAATTTCAACTTATTAAATATATGTTGTTTATTAAAAATTTTACTATTAATCTGTATAAGAATAACTAATAGTGAGCATAATATTACAAATGTAAAATCATATTCTGCAGTAATACCTGAAAAACATATAATTTTAATAATCAATATAGTTATAATAATTTGTAAGAATACAACAAATTCAGATACGCGTCTTATACCATTAAAATTAATAGTCTTTATTTTTTGATAGATTGAAAATAATAAAATTCCTAAAGACATATTAGCCATTCCCCGTATAAACCCTACAGGTAATATTATAAATTTTTCTAAAGAATAATTAAACGCATGTCCTGGATTAAATGTATATAAACATAAAAAACTGCCAAAACATATAATTAAACAAATAAAATTTGCTTTTCCTTTTTCCCAATTTTTAAATAACCCTAAAAACAATATTGAACACCATATATAAACACTCATATACCATAATGGTACCATGGTTGGAATTACAGTATCTAAAAATCCAATTGCTTGCATATAAATTAAATTCTTAAAAAAAGAATCAAGTGTAAATGCATCTCTGCAAAAAATTAAACTTAAAATAATCGTTCCTAAATACATAGGATATAATTTTTTAAATTTATTATATATCAGTTTACTAAACGATTCATATTCTAATTGTTGATTACTTATTAAAAAAAATCCTCCTAACAAAAAAAAACCTTCAACACAAAGATATCCTTGTGGAACTAGTTTATAATTATAATGCAATAATGCTATTATAACAGCCATCATTAATTTAATAAAATCATATGTATATATATGCTCTTTTTTTTCCATTCTCTTTCCCACTTTTCTACAATTGTTATATTTATTTTGTTCATTTATTTTCAAAAATATTGACTTGATTAATTTTAAGTTTATTATATATATTAAAAACAAAGGTTTTTTTTAGTAATGCTTTAATTTCATTTTTTAAACTTGGTGCATAAGCTATTCGCGCAAATCTTTTTCCTATGAAAAATGGTACTATATTTACTATTATAATAACAATCATTCTAATACAATGCTTAACAAACCACTTTATATTAATATATTTCCTATTTCCTTCCCAAAATCTCCATAAAAATTTACTTTGTAAAATATAGAAAATATCTTTTATTTTTAATTTTCCTTCTATGTCATGTCTATTGTAACAACTTGTATGTTCTACCGGAGCCCCTTCAAAAGGAATTGCATCAAAATACTGTGGATAAATTAAAGCACCTCTTGGCTTTAATGGCGTTCTTTTTTTATTCCAACGTAAATCAATATCCCATGAATTTACTACAATAAAATACTTTTTTATTGCATCTAAACTATCCTCTCTATTATTTTTAAAATTCCAATTTTTCAATTTCAAATATGATCTACATAGTTCTATTTCTGGTGAACGCAATACTTCTTCAAAGCTCTTTGAAGATTTCATTTCTTGTATCATTTCCATAATTGTACCATTATGTGTTTTGGTTCTCAATTCTAATGAATAGTATTGACTCAAAATTGGTTGCATTCCACATAAAAACATATCTGATGGATGGTATAATCTATCTTTCCTAGTAAAACAATTTGTTGTTAATATTTTTGTATCTTTATTTAAATTAAATAAATCTTCATGATCATATATAATTTTAATTAATTTATTAAA
>NZ_CAKVKB010000316.1 GCF_934754915.1 uncultured Clostridium sp. | reverse complement strand
ATAATGCACCATATGAAGTTTCTGTTCTAGCATGTTTATTAAATAGGTTAGAAAGATTAATTTCAAAATAAAATGAATATAAAAGATACTTTAGATGAAATAGGCATTTTAGAGACAAATATACAAATAGAAAAGTATATGGATGATAAGTCTTTGCTAGATAGTGTGTCGTCTGAAATGCCTATTCCAACAAAAATTGAAACAAAGGAAATAATAAACAATGCTATAGAAAAAATACTGGAGCTTAATAAAAAGAATATATTTATGCTTTCTAATGAAATAGCATTGATAGAAAAATTTCTACTTCATAAAGATAAGATACAAAATATTATTGTATGCTTATCCAGAAACTTGTCTGATGAACAGTTAAGTAATATCAAAAGTAATGTACCAAAGAATAGTAATGTTACATTTATACACGAACTTGAGTATCCAAACATAATAAAACCAAGAGATTCTATACTTCTTGTATTAGGATATTTAAATGGTAACAATTCTATAGTTACAAATAATACTTATAGAATGATAGAGTTATACAAAAGCTTTTTAGGTAAAAAAGTGTTTGTAAGTTGCATTAGTGATAATGTGAAGCTTAGACAAAAAAACTTTATAAGTATAAATAGTAAGAACTATTTTGACATAATAATATAGGAGAAATTTATGCTAAGAAAAAAGTTTAAAGGTGATGTTCCCGGATACTTACTTATGGCATCCATATTTATAATTTCTACTATAATTGCATTACTTTCAAAAATATCAATAACAACAATAATGAAGGATTATCAATTTAGTGTACTTATAATATTAATAGTAATGGATTTATTTACAAATCTAATATCTAGTACGGGAGTAATTGAAAAAATTTCATTAAAAATTTCAGTTATATCAAAAGGTCAACAAAAGAAGTGCTTAATTTTATTTGGATTGCTTATATTCTTTGTATCGGCATTTTTAAATAATATAACAGCAGTTCTAATAGTATTACCTATAATATTTGTATTATTAAAAGCAATAGGAATAGATCAAAAATATTTAAATGTATTTTTTGCAACTTTTCTAGCTTTATCAAATACTGGAGGGGCTTCATCACCAATTGGGGATTTTCCAGCAATAGTAATAATGGATAGTGGAATAACAACTTTTTCTGATTATTTATTTAGAGCATTTCCATTTTTCTTTATAATATCTGTTGCACTGATATTTTGGTGGCAATTATTTGTAAAGGAAAATAACAAAAATGATAAGAAAAGAAACTTGTCAATAGATTTACTCAAAAGCAAATATAAAAATATAGAAGTAAATAAAAAAGTATTAACAGGATTAATGATAATATTTGTCTTAATGTTTATAAGTTGGAGTCTTGTTTCACAAGATGTTATACCACCAGAAGTGACGGCACTTTTAGGATGTGTGGTAGGAATAGTATATGCAGTGACGTGTGGAGTTGAAGTAAAACCACTAATAGACTTTAAACCGGTACTTACAATAGCCTCATTTTTATTTTTAGCAAATGTAATAGCACATACGGGAATATTAGCAACATTAGCAAATAGTTTGCAAACTCACATTTCAGATCCAAAAATATTGTTAATAGCAATTAAGTTTATGACATCATTGATGTCTGGAGTATTTGGAGCAGGTCCAGCTGCATCTGCCATGATGCCTATAATAATATATTTGTGTGAAACAACATTTAAAACACAAGCAGATTGGATTGCAATAGCATATGCTTCAGCAATATGTGCAGGAAGTTCATTATTTATGTGGTCTGCAACAGCAGGATTTATCCTATCTAAAAATGTTAATGAAGCCAATCTGGTAGATTCAAAAAGACAAAAAATGACTTGGAATATATCAAATTATATGAAATATGGAGTACAAAATTATTTAATACAAATATCTTTATCGATAGGGTTAATATACATAGTAATTATGTAATATAATTAGCATTAAAT
>NZ_CAKVKB010000315.1 GCF_934754915.1 uncultured Clostridium sp. | reverse complement strand
CATAATTAAAATGTAACGGAAAGAAATTAAAATACATCAAACTAAGTAAAAATTTTTTAGAAAATAAGACTCATATAATGTGTAAATATAGTTAAATAATAACCCAAAATGATTTAATATGAACCTAAAATATGCTATACTTATACCTGGGAGAAAGGAGAAACGAAATGAGTTATCAAGCACTTTATAGAAAATATAGACCTAAAAATTTTGATGAAGTGTCAGGCCAAAATGTTACCGTTAGAATTTTGAAAAACGCAATTAAAAATAATAAAATAGCTCATGCATATTTATTCTTTGGACCTAGGGGGACTGGAAAAACATCAATAGCAAAAATATTTGCTAGAGCAATTAACTGTAAAAATTCTCATGATGGTATTCAGTGTGAAAATTGCGATAGTTGCATCATATCAAAAGAAAAAGAATGCGTAGATATCATTGAAATAGATGCAGCGTCAAACAATGGCGTAAATGAAATACGTGAACTAAAAAATAAAGTATCATTTGTCCCATCAGAACTAAAATACAAAGTATATATAATAGATGAGGTACACATGCTATCTATAGCAGCTTTTAATGCCCTATTAAAAACATTAGAAGAACCACCAGAACATATAGTATTTATCTTAGCAACAACTGAGTTAAACAAAGTGCCATCGACAATTATTTCAAGATGTCAAACATTGGAATTTAATAAAATAAATTTGAATGATATGAAAAATAGATTAAAAAACATATCAGAAAAAGAAAAAATTCAAATTAGTGACGAAGCTATAGAAGAGATAGCTAAATATTCTAATGGAGGATTAAGGGATGCCATTGGAACTTTAGAAAAAGCCATTTCCTATACAGATAAGAAAATAGAAGCAAACGACATAAAAGAAATTAGTGGCAATATTACATCAAAAGAATTAAATGAGTTCTTAAGTTTAATTGAAGATAAAAATATTGAGGGAATTTTAAAAAAAATTGAAGAGTACTACAATAATGGAACAGATTTAATTAAATTATTGAATGAAATAATTGAATGCTTTAGAAATGATTTAATAGAAAACAGAAAAGATGTACTAAACAAATGTTCTATGATTAGAAATTTGAATAGTTTAGAAGAAGAAATGAGAAAATCTGACAACCCTAAAATAATTTTTGAAATAGCGATGCTTAATATGATATATACAAATGATTCAAAAGAACCACAAAATATTGAAACTAAAGAGAATTATACATCGAATAAAATTACAGAAAATAAGTTATTAGAAGAAACAAAAGAAGGAGAAAAAAGACAGAAGGAAATAAGAGTTAATAATACTTTATGCAACCCTAAAAAAGAAAATGTTATTAAATTAAGAAATAGTTGGGATAATTTAAAAGATTTAGCATTTGATATGAATTATGGTAACATAGCTCGTCTACTAAGTTCAGATATTTTACCGGTGGCAGCCAGTGATACAAATGTTATACTGATATCAAAGTTAAATGGTCTTGCAGAGCAAATTAACAGTGATCTTTATACAGTAGAAAAAATATTTCAAAAAGCATTTGGGTATGATATTAAGCCAATTTGTATTTCAGAAAAAGAATGGAATGAGTACATTGAAAAATACAAAAAAAATAAATCATCTTTTAAGTATATTGAAGAGATAGAGAGAAAGAAAAATTTAACACTAAAAGAAAGAGCAAAAGAATTGTTTGAAGAAATTTAAGAGAAAGAAGGAAATATATTATGAATATGCAAGCATTGATGAAACAAGCCCAAGCATTGCAAAAGGACATGACAAAGGCACAAAGTGAAATTGAGAAACAAGAATTTGAAGGAGAAAGTTCTGTTGTAAAAGTAAAAATAAATGGAAAACATGAAGTTTTATCTGTAAAAATAGATTTAAATTCAAATTTAACATCAGATGATCTAGAGATGTTAGAAGATATGATAATGATAGCTATGAATAATGCTAATAAGA
>NZ_CAKVKB010000314.1 GCF_934754915.1 uncultured Clostridium sp. | reverse complement strand
ATTCATTTACTGCTGCTGCTGTTTCTTCTGCTGTTGCTGAATTATTTTGTACAACTTCTGAAATTTTATTCACTTCTTCAACCATTATATTAACTGAATTAACTTGATTATCTGATTCATCTGTTATTACTTTAGTAAAATTCACTGCATTATCAAGATTATTTATTATTATTTTAAAGTTCTTTTCAGTTTTATCTACAATTACCTGTCCTGCCTGAGCAGCTTCAGTTGCTTCATTTATTCTTTCAGATGTACTTTTTACTGCTTCCTTTGTAGCTTCAGCTAATTTCCTAATTTCATCCGCAACAACTGCAAACCCCTTTCCTGCATCCCCAGCTCTTGCTGCTTCAATTGCTGCATTCAATGCAAGCAAATCTACTTCTGAAGCAATTGATTCAATAACCCTATTTATTTCCAATATTCCCTCAGTACTATTATCTATATTTTTCATGGCTTCTATTAAGCTATCCATATTTTTACTACCTTCATCTACAACATTTTTTGTATCATAAACTATTTTCTCAGTGTCAATTATGTTCTTAGCATTCTTATTTGCTTGTAGTGATACCTCTTTAAAATTAGACAATAATTCTTCTATTGATGTAGCTTGATTTGTTGCACCTTCTGATAAGATTTCTGTAGTAGCTGCAATTTCTTGTGAACTTACAGATATTAAATTCGATGATTCTCCTATATTTTTAAATATTACATTAAATGCATTTATTATACTTATAAATGATTCTTTTATCAAAATAAAATCACCTTTATACTGTATATCTTCATTTACATCCACATCTAAATTTCCTGTTTCCAATGTTTTTAAAATTCTTACCTCATCATCAATACAATTTTTCAAAAAGCTTATGCTATTAGTTAATTTTTCTATCATTATTCCAAGTTCATCCTCTGATTTATATGTACATTCTGCTTCTAATTTCCCATTAGCAATATTGTCACATATTTCCATAACGTTATCAATACCTTCAAGCAATATTGAATTTAATATTTTTACTATTCCAATAGTTACTAAAACTATTATAATTCCAATACATATCATAAAAATAAAGTTAATTATTATTGCTCTTTCACTTCTATGTAAAAAATCTTCAGCTCCATTATCAAGACTGTCATGAATTTGTGTTAATATTTCAGTCGCATCATTTAAATATTCATCATATTTACTTTCATTACTTCCCTTTATTTCTCCAGTATTTATTAAATCATATAACTGTTCTCTTTCCTGAGCTAATCCTTCTACATTTTCATTAAAACTATCAATTAATTCATCATCTATTAATCCTGAATTACCAATAACTGTCTGTAATTCTTGATAGTTTTCTTTTAATTCAGATAAAATTTTATCTGCATCATTCAAGCTCTCATTTTGTGCAGTATTATTTGTTTCTAATGCTGCAATTTTCATATACTTATCAAACTCAGTCAACTCGCCTGTTATAAGCCAGATTTTATTTGTAAGATTATATGGTCCTGTATATATACCGCTTACATATTTACCAACATTTTTTAATCAAGATGTTGATAATAACATAAACACTATTATCATAATTACCACACTACCAAATCCAAATATATTTTTCTTTTTAATGTCAAAATTTTTATACTTTTCCCTTATCTTAAAATTAAAGCACATATTTTTCCTCCTTAAGACCATTTCTTATTTACAAATATATTTTATATATCTAACCTTAACAGTTGCTTAACAAAAAATAATATCTTGTAAAAAAATTGGTTTTATTGGAGTAGTTTGTCTATAAAATTCAAAATACTATAATTTTAAACGACAAAAAAACTGTTGAATACTTCAACAGTTTTTATTGGTGCGCCATCACGGGTTCGAACCGGGGACACCCTGATTAAGAGTCAGGTGCTCTACCAACTGAGCTAATAGCGCATATTTTACCTGGCAACGTCCTACTCTTCCACACAGTCTCCCGTGCAGTACCATCGGCGCTATAGACCTTAACTTTCCTGTT
>NZ_CAKVKB010000313.1 GCF_934754915.1 uncultured Clostridium sp. | reverse complement strand
CTACATATTATATTCTCTTAATAACCAGTGCATATTCTCTAAGAAAATTTAAACATAATTCACCTTAACAACATTAAAGCCTTCATTTTCAGCTTTTTCAACAAGTTCATCACAATCAATATGCATACAATATATATTTGATCGTCTATCTTTAGGAATTGTTTCACACAACATTCTCAAAGAAGTATGTACATTCCCTTCATAGTCTCCAAGACATGTATCTTGATAAAATTCATCAATATTATATTTGTCTATAACATCTGAAACCCCATTGCAGTCTCCACTATACCAAATTGTTTTATGTTTATAATATATAATATATCCATAACATTGAAAATCACTTCTATGTTTAACTTTTATAGGCCTTATCTTTGCAAATCCTATGTTCGTATCTTCTTCCAGATTCAGTCTTATAAAATTATAATCGCTGCTCTCAACATTTCCAAGAATTTTTAATAAATTTCTAAGTTCATCATCAGGATAATATACATCAGCTACAATATGTTTTATATAATAACAGTAATACAACAGACTACTTAAACTTCCACAATGATCAGAATGAACATGAGTTATTATTATGCTCACACTTTCTATACCATTAAGAATATTGCTTTTTACAATTCTCTCAAAAATTCCTTCTCCACAATCAATCAATAACAAATGTGATTTTTCTATTATATAAGCTGAATTGTTTCCTTCTTTTACATTAAAAGCTGAACCTCTTCCTAAAAACCTTAATAACATATTATGCCTCCTTAAAAATTTAGTCTATTACAATTCTTTCTTCAATATTTTCAAATTCTTTTTTAGATGTTTTATATAGATGTATCATACATATCAAGTTAATGACTGGAATAAACATACATATAATATTTCTTACAGAATGCTTTCTTATATTCTTAGATCCTATAGACAATCGAAGTACTCCATTTACAGATAATATTACTACTATTCCACACAATATAGATACCACAGTTATCATATATACAGCTATAACAACAAAAGGTATTGAAAATAAAAAGAAAAAGGGTACTATTAAATATACAAGGGATACAATTCCAGACATAATGGAAACATATAATCCCCCAATTATTGGAATAGAATATATACAACATGAATATATTGAATATTTCATGAGCTTATTTCCATAAAATATACTTTTTTCTCCTTTCTCATACCTATCTTTAATATCTTTCAGTATCTTAGGAAATATATTTATTTTTAAAAATATAAATACTAATATTACAAAAATCTCTATTCCTATGATTCCAAATAAAATCAATGTTAAAAAATTAAATTTTTCCTCCACAAGGATTTTAAGAAATACCATTGGATAAAATATTAGAAATATTGGAACAAATAAAATTCCAATATATGCTGATAATTCACATTTAAGAATATGAGTTTTTCCACATATAATAGCATACGTCAAAAAAGACATTGCTAATAATGCAACAATAAAAATTAACGTGTATATCATGTTTTTCCCTCCAAATTCTATACATATATCTATATTCATGATTGTAACTTATAAAAGATTTATTTGAATATTTTTATATATTTTCATATTAACATAAGCATATATTCGTTCAATATAATATATTGTTATTTAAAACCCTTCTTTAACCACTTTTGTAATCTTTGTAAATACGTTCAATATATTGTTATTTAAAACAAAGAAATGTTATATCTCCAATGAATATATACCACATTGTAATTATGAAATATCCACATTTACATAATATGTTCCAAGATCAAATTGTATTTCTAACTTTTTCTTTATTTTACTTCAAATTCCACATATTCTTCAACTTTATTTATGCAAAATAAGATATAATAAATTTACAAAACTTCAATATTAACTTATAACTTATGTTACTAAATAGATCTTTCATAAATTTTTAAATGTATCAAGTGTACATTATTCATTAGAATATATATTCCAATTAACAATGTACAATGGACAATTGACAATGAATAGCCAAATCTTTTCAAGATTTCTTTAATATT
>NZ_CAKVKB010000312.1 GCF_934754915.1 uncultured Clostridium sp. | reverse complement strand
CAATAGCAATTAAGCATATTCCAATATAAGGAATTCCTTTGCGATTTGTTTTGGAAAAAATCTTTGGCATCATATTTTCTTCAGCCATTCCCATTAAAACTCTTGCTGAACAAGGCAATATTGCATTTAATGTACTAATACCTGCACAAAGTGCTACAATTGCAATCCAAATCTTACCTATATTTCCTAATAAATTTTCTGCATAAATCATATGTGGAATATCACTTGTTGCAAGTATATCTCTATCTACATAATTTTGCATACCTGTTCCCATGATTATTTGTACAAAAAATAACAGTACTAATCCTAGAATCATTGAAAGTAATACATCCCTTTTGGGATTTTTCAATTCTTTTGCAACAGGAATAACAAACTCACAACCAATAAATAACCAAAATGCTGTAGCAGATAAAGAAAAAATTCCAAGTCCAGTAACTGAAGGAGCTGTTTGTTCTGTTGTAGAAATCACATTTCCAATACCAAGCTTAAAACAGCCAATTGCTCCAAGAATTATCATTGAACCAATTAAGATTGCTACGACAAGATTTTGTGTTTTAGAGAAAATATCTGTTCCCATAAAATTTAATCCTGCAATAATTAATAAGGTTATTACACTGAATATGACTGCTGGTATATTTGGAAAAAATTCATGAAATACTGATCCTAACATTGCAAGTTCAATAGATGTTGCAAAAATCATTGTAATAACATATGCAGAAATATTTGATATTATAGATGCAACTGGCCCTAATCCTACTAATGTATATTGACCTAATCCTCCATCTACTTCTGGCATTAATCTATGTAATTCTCCAAAAGACAGAGCCACAAAACAATTTAAAACCAATACAATTGCTAATGGTATGAAAAAATTATTTCCAGCTAATCCCACTCCATTTGCTAAAGATAGTAGTGCACTTGTTGCTACAATTTGTCCCACACATACTGCTATTGCACTTGGTAATCCTAATTTTTTATTTTTATTCTTCATAAGCAAATCTCCCTTTCATTTTTCTATTTATACATATTCCTAGGCTAATGTATTTAATAAAAAGAAAAACAGCAAAAGCGTATTTTAAAATTTAAAAATCAACGCCTTTGCTGTTCTTATATATATTATATGTAAATAAAAAAATCAATACTAGTACATTTCCGAACTACTTTAATCCTGTGGGGTAGTATAGTGTGTAGATGCAGACAGATGCGCTTATAATGATATAATAAGGGTTTTCTTCGCTGTACACATCCAATAAATAACAGAAGTAATACAATACATTGAGTGTTTATGAAAGTTAAAATATTCAAATTTTAGGATATGTAACAATCATAAATTTATTTTATTCAATTGTAGAATTATTCAAGTATTTTTGCACTATCATAGTGGCTCAACACCAAAAACTGCGCTTGACAAATATTTTTCCAATATTTACAGATAAAAAAAGCACTTAAAATCCTGTAATCTATAGTTGTGAAATAATTAGATTATGAGGATAAATAAGTGCATATAAGAATTTTTTTCAGAATGTAATAAACGTGTCTTGACAGTTTAATGCTGTCAAGAACACATTTTGGTGTTGAGCCAATATTTTTACAAGAGAGGAGAAATAGATTTGGCAGTTATTTTATGGTTAGCATGTGCTGTTATTTGTTATTTAGTAGCTCAATCAAAAGGAAGAAATCCAGTTATTTGGTTTATAGGTGGAGGTATTTTTGGAATATTTGCAGTTGCATTATTATTATTACCAAGGAAATATTAATTGATGCTTAATAAATACAAATTCTATCGGATAGAATTCACAATCGGTTTGTTTGACTTAGCATATTTATATGTAACAAACATAAAAATCAAATATATATTATTATCATGTAATAAAGAAAAGGAATATTTGAGGCAAAAAAAGCTTTGAATATTCCTTTTTCTATTTTAGACCAGCTAATAATTGGACCTATGTCAATATAGTAGACACATTTTTTTAGTTTTTTAAGCAGATTTTAAAATAAGATTTTCATAATCTTGT
>NZ_CAKVKB010000311.1 GCF_934754915.1 uncultured Clostridium sp. | reverse complement strand
GAAATAGTTATTTTTAATGATTTAGATGATTTTTAACTATGCCTTTTTATCTTTTTCCATTTTATTGAAATATTTTATTTACATTTTTGTAAACTAGGATTATAATATTTGTAATAACAAAATATTAGGAGATGATTTAGTGTTTACTGAACGCTTAAAAGAATATCGTAATACTTTACATTTAAAGATGAATGAAATGGCCGATAAACTCCAAGTCAGTGACAGCTATTATAGTCTTATAGAAAATGGTAAAAGGAGTCCCTCAAAAACTCTTATTGAAAAATTGGTAGTTATAAGCGAACTTCCTGAAGAATATTGGATTTATGGTATAAACAGACAAGATTACGTAAATACTAGAGATGAATTCAAAAGTTTAAAAAAAGCCCTTGATTCAATTTTTGAAACTGATACAGTTTCTAGTGTAAGTGAAATTTTTGATGAAAATCATATGCCCAAAGATTTGCTTGGCAGATTTCTTGTAGCTGCTCTTGAATCAGATATATCTTATATGTTAGAAAAAAGAAAAAAGTAACAAGTTCTTCATTCTTGTTACTTTAATAAATTCTATATTTGTTTAAGTAAATAATTTATTTTTATTGATTAAATTATTTACAAAACAATACAATAACTTTTCATATTTGTTAGGTTATAAAGTATAACTTTTCTCAGCTTAAGAAAGCTTTCTTAGCAATACTACATATTAATTTTAATAAATTACAGAAGGGATTTTTATAATGGCTGTAAAAACAAATTTTAAATCTAATGGTCAAAACTATTATAGAATAACATATGATTTAGGAATCGATTCTAATGGCAAGCGTATTAGGAAACAATTCGTTGGAAAGAGTAAGAAAGAAGCTGAACAAAAAAAGCAGGATTATATAAATAAAATGAACTCTGGTATTCAGAATAAAACATATTGGTTTGCTCAAGAAATGAAAACATGGCTTTTTGAAGTTATAAAGATGTCTGGAAATATAAAACTTTCCTCATTTTCAAGATATGCAGGCATATATGAGAAATATTTTGAAAACTGTCCATTTGCTCATATGAGCCTTGATAAAATCGAACCTATTGATATACAGCGTTATTATAATGCTCTTCATAAGAATGGTAAAAGCAGCAATATTATAAAAAATAATAATAAGTTATTGAAACAATTTTTTAACTATGCAGTTGACTGCGGCTATATTCTTAAGAACCCTTGCAGTGGCAAAAAAGTAGTTATTCCAAAAGATGCTGTA
The DNA here is from genome assembly GCF_934754915.1 of uncultured Clostridium sp. Taxonomy (GTDB): domain Bacteria; phylum Bacillota; class Clostridia; order Clostridiales; family Clostridiaceae; genus Clostridium. The sequence goes on along the minus strand of NZ_CAKVKB010000311.1, from coordinate 802 downwards.
AAAGAACTAGATAATATTGAAAAAACAGTTCCTGTATTTTCAAAAGAAGATATGAATAAAATTCTTTCTAATAAAGAAGATACTAAAATACGATGCATATCTTTAATATCTTATGCAACTGGAATGCGACGTGGTGAAATATTAGGATTAAAGGAATCTGATATAGATTATAAAAATAATGAAATTCATATAAGAAGGACACTTGTATCTACATATGTGTATGATGATCAAGGAAAAAGACATAAAAAAACCTTTTTAGATAATACTAAGACTCATACATCTGTAAGGGATATCCCTCTTCCATCAAGTCTTATTCCAATAATAAAAGCTGCTATATCTTTAAAGAAACGAAATATTTTAAAATGTGGAAGCAGCTTTAATGAAGAACATAAAGATATGATATTCCTTACTGAAAATGGTGAGCTTATTGATGCAGGAAATATAGATAAGAGCTGGATTTATTTCTTGAAGCGCTGCAAGGTAAATCACCTTAAATTCCATGCTTTAAGGCATACCTATGCAACCCTTCAGTTTGAAAATAATATAAGAATTGAAACTGTTTCTAAGTTACTTGGCCATTCCACTATTGAAATGACTGCTAATACTTATACTCATGTTTTGAAGAAGGAAAAACAGAAGGCTGTGGATACTTTAGCATTACTTAGTTAAATAAATGCTATATATTTCATAATTTTTATATAGCATTTATTCATAATAATTCTATAAAATTGGTGAATATTAATTTTTTAGTATGACTATTTTTCCCTCATTATTATATTCAATAAAATATTGTGTATTATCC
>NZ_CAKVKB010000310.1 GCF_934754915.1 uncultured Clostridium sp. | reverse complement strand
GGACTTTCCGGAACCGTTATGTCCCAGGATCGCAATAAATTCGCCCGGCTCCACAGAAAGGTTCACATCCTTTACCGCTGGAACCTCTCCCTCCACATTGCCTTCCTCATCGTGACGGATATAATGATAACTTAAATGTTTCGTCTTTATAATACTCATGTTTTCCTATGGTTAAGAAATAATCTATATTATATTTATTTCTATTAATATTTTTGTTTACATTTATACAAAAGGTTTCTATTCCTCCATTAGCTAAATCATTTAAGAAATACAATACTTTCTTTTTTTTACTACTCATATATAACCTCATTATTTAAATTAGCTATATTTAATTTTCTATTATTATAAATATAAACTAGCTTGTATAGTCTTAATTTAATACAAATAAATATACATCTCTCCTTAAAAGGAGCTGTCATTATATTTTTCCAAGTAAAAGCTTCTTTAAAATACTTTGTATCTGATATTTTTTTCATTTCTTTTACTATATTTTTATATTCTTTAGTATTACTAGGATGACATTCATTAGTAAAACACCAAGAAATAAAATAGAAAGTATTTGATTCTATTCGTTCTTTACTCTTTTCATTTAATAACCCAAACTTTCTCAAATCATCATTTACCATAGTTAACTGTCTACTTAATGTGTCCCATAAATCTGTTATATATTTTTTAGTAGCAGAATTATTATTATATCTATAATAATAAAGTGGTTCTTTTTCTACATAAACATAATTACAATATCCAAGATAATTTAAATGAAACAACATATCCTCAGCAATCTTTATTACCGGAAATTCTATTTTATTTTTTTTAATTATTTCTTTTTTATATAAACATCTACAAGTAGTTCCCATAATTAATGTTTTTCCAGTATTCTTAAAGTCATTTCCTATCATAGGTAATATTAACTTTTCAAAAACTTCATTTCTTTCATATTCTCCTTCTTCTAATGGCTCATCTTCTATTTTGTTTTCCCCATTAAAAAAACTTCTATAAAATCTACACATAACTAAATCATATTTTGAGTTATTAATAATATTAATTAATTTTGTGTAAATATCTTCATGAACAAAATCATCACCATCTACAAAAGCAATATATTCTCCTGTTGCTACTTTTAACCCAGTATTTCTTGCAATACTTACACCTTCATTTTTCTTATGAATCACTTTTATTCTATTATCTTTTAATGAATAACTATCACATATATCTCCACTTTTATCAGTAGAACCATCATTAACTAATATTATTTCTATATTTTTATAATTTTGATTTATAATTGACTCTATACATTGAGATAAATATTTTTCTACATTATATACTGGAACTATAATGCTTATTTCTCCTCTCATACTTCCTCCTAAATTATCTTTCCCTTTCATTAACTAACTTTTGTACTACTTTTGATGTTAACTGTGGTATAATATTAAATCCTAACTTAAGGATATTAAGTTTACCTTTAATTTCTATATCCTTTCTTTTTAATTCATTACTTACTTCAATTTTATATTTTTCTATGTTTTCTGCTCCTGTGTAATTTTCTAAATAAGAAAATGTCTTAATTAATGTTCTAAAATAAATATCATTAATTTTAAGCTTTAATATATTTGCATTTTCTGATATAAATTCATTTTGATCTTTTACCCCTTCATAAGTTGATATAATTAGTTTTAATCCACCTTTTCCCATTATGCTATTTTCTCTTATATAATAGTAGTAACCTACAAAATCAATAAGTCCAACTTTATTGGCTTTAAAAAACAACTTATATGTTGTATGAAGATCTTCTGCTACTTTTCCTTTTGGAAATGCTAAATCATCAAATAAATATTTTTTATAAAGCTTATTCCATACACATCTATATAATCCTTCTCCATTAAAATGATTTTCTAAAGCTTCAATATTACTAAATATTTTACATTCACCAACATTAACTTCATCTTTTATTTCTTTTCTATCATGAACACTTATAAATTTACATTCTACTATATCTAAACTTTTATTGGTTGCAAATAATACTAAGTTTTCAATCATATATCTATTTATCCAA
>NZ_CAKVKB010000309.1 GCF_934754915.1 uncultured Clostridium sp. | reverse complement strand
AAAAGAAGTTTCAATGCCCCAGCGTAAGCGATAGCAGGTTTTAATATCGTTTATATCAAACGAAAACGGAAGATTTGGGTGAAAGGGTACCAGGCACCGGTAAGAGAGAATGAGGGGGGGCAGACCTCAGGAAGAGGAAATACAGTATGATCTGACCACCTTATAAATTTCTTATAGTTTATTGAAAAAGGGGAAGATAAAAAATAGATCGAAAAACAGGAATTTTATAACAAGTAAAAATATATTAAGGAAAGTGGAGAGCATGGGATACGAAATAGAATTTAAATTAATTAATATAAAAAATATGAATAAAATTCAACATGTTGAGGAAGTAGATGAGTCTCTTTTTGGAGAACTCATAAAAGTAAAGCACATAAGCGATATTTCAAATGAATATTATGAATCAATAATGCAAAGTGTGTCTTTTAGTATTGCATGTGAGGCAAAATATATTGGATGTACTAATAGAATTGGACATTTTGAATTTGAAATCATCAAGGAAAGTATTAAATATGTTGTTGTTTTTCAACATGATACATATGAAAATAATTTTCAGTTAACAGTAAAAATTGGATATAAAAATTTGAATGATAAAGAAAAAATGAAGGGAAAATACGATGAATTTTTAGAAAAACTAAAATTGCATATAAAAAATAATATAATTAAAGATTGGGAAAAATGCATTTGGATAAGTGATACACAATCTTTGTGGTTGGCAGAGGAGGTATATACTGAAATTTATAGAGCAGAAAATGAACTTCGAGCTTTTGTCAGCAAGGTGATGATTGATAGCTTTGGTGCTGAATGGTATGATAGGCCAGAATTTACAAAAATGAAAGCAAGTATAGAATTGAATGCCAATGATATTAAAAAAAATGTGCCAAGTTTTGCGAATATCGATATAAGTCTTTATACAATAACGTTAGAGGGGTTAATGACAACTATAAAATCGGATATTTATACTGAAAAAATGGAAGGTGATGAAAATACTCAAAGGGAGATTAAAGAGAAAATTTTTTCAACTACGCAATTAGATAAAATGCAATCAACCTTGGATTTTTTAAAATCAAAATATAAAAAGCAATTTAATATATGGAATAAATTTTTTGAACACTTTATTGATGAGCCTAGTGATTTTCAAAACATATTAAACAAATTTATTACAAATAGAAATCATGTAGCTCATAATAAGTTACTAGATTTATTTACTAAAAATAAAATGTTAGATGAAACAAAAAAATTTAGAGAATATATAAGGAATGCTATAGAAAATTTTGATAAAGAAAAAATTTCAATGGAAGTTGAAGAGACATTACAAGCTATAGATGAGCAGAAGGAAGCTGCTAAAGATGAAGAAAGAATGAATTTAGAAATAATTGAATCGGAATCAGGTGTGGAAATTAAAAATAAAGATGAAATTTTAAAAGTTTTTCAAAAAATTATAAGTAGTGACTTAGAAATTGTGTGCCTACAACCGTATTCTGTTGAAAAAATGAAGTTACAGGATATTAATAAAGAACAACTTCTAATGAAAATATCCTTTGAACAAAAAATTTTATTAGAAATTTTTGGATATGTTATAATTGATGATTCAGAAGGTGCAAGTAGCATATTAAAATTAGTTGCTAAAGGAATAAATAATAAAGATATAGGGGAGGCAAGTATTGAGTATATTAATGGGGAAGCCGAATATAATGTAGAGCAAGGTTGCTATATGCCGGTTACTAAAGAAGAATTAAATATTGAAGGAGTACAAAGTATAATCAGATCTATAGAAGAATATTTGGTAGACTGTAAATGGTAGGGTTCCAGCAATGCCATTTAGCTACATGCATCCAATGCCTGTCCCCGGCAAAAAAGTATAAAATTTATAAAAGTTCTATAAACAAAAGTTTACATTTTGTGCAGAGGAGACTGAGCAGCACGAGAGGGCAGCGTGTTACTGCTCAGCTCAACTTATCAAGAGAGTGAAAAAATAGGATGACAACGGTTGCATTTAGTGCTATACTTGTAAACGCTCAATAGTGGATGCGTAGACAGTGGTCTCATTTTTTGAGATAATAG
>NZ_CAKVKB010000308.1 GCF_934754915.1 uncultured Clostridium sp. | reverse complement strand
GTTAATGATTTTATATATTCAGTTCGTATAAAAATTATTTTTTTTCTTGCTTTTTTTATACACGCATTTGTCGAAGCATCTTCCAAATGATACACCTTTATTTCTGGTGTATAAACCATCTTTTTCCCATCATATTGCATATGCTTATACAACAGTTCTTCTTCCCAATATAAAAATGTACTTTCATCCAATCCATCATATTCTTTAATATAGTTATTCGAAAACACCCAAAAACAACCGTGTAATTTTACATCTTCTGCTCTGTTTATAAAATCTTTTTTTATTTTTCGTCTTGTATTCTTAGAAAATATTATATTTTTTATCCGAACAATTTTATATAAAATCTCTGCATATCCCAATTCATATCTTCTTAAATCTTTTTTATAAAACTCAATACGTTTTTTTACATCTTCAACATTTTTGAATTCTGACTTTTGTGGATTGATATCGCAACGTCCATCTCCAGTCATAATCATCGGTCCTAATACATCAAATCTGCTTTTACTGTATTCTATTTCTAACTTATGCATCAATTTTTTTTCAATTAGATAAACATCATTATTCATTAGAACAATGTATTTGGGATTCCAACATTTCTTTGCATATCTAAATCCAAGGTTATTTCCTCTGGCAAATCCAAGATTAGTTCTAGCTTTAATAATCTTTATGTCTATATCCTGTCCATATTCTTTTATAAGCATATCTCCACTATTATCCGGCGAAGCATTATCAACTACTATTATCTTATACTTTTCTGTATCAACATTCTTTCTTATATAATCTATACTAATTTTTGTTTCCTCGATTGCCATATAATGCAACATAACAAAAACTATATCCATATATTATTCTCCTTTATTTTTAGCTCGTAATTTCATTTCAATCTTTGCATCCCAAAAAAGCAAATGGTTCATATGTAATTTCAAAAGTATTAATCTTATTTTTGTCAATGAAAACTTCATATCAGCTACATTCAGTTTCTTTATTGACTCTGAATACGGACTACTTTTTAACATATTTTCAAATTCTTTTAAAGGCTTTTTTACCGTACTATTTTCATGAAGATAATACTTACGAATTAACCACCATGCCAAATACGCCGTTCTAATATTATAAGTATCTTTATATTTTTTATTACTTTGTATCAAAGGTTCTATTTCATAATACTTCTTCAAAATTCTAGTAGTATTTTCTTCATGCCCTTTATAAAATTTGTGGCTTACAGATAAAGAATGTTGTCTATAATGATATAATGGTTTATTTATATAGAGTATTGAATTAATTTTAGTAAAATATTGATAATTAAAAAGTTTATCTTCTCCTTGTTTAAATTCCGAATCAAAACGTACATTCCATTGTTGAATAATCTTCTTTTGATATAAATGACAAAATGGATAATTTATAGTTGTAATATTTTTTTCGTCATTATAAATTGATATTGTCCTCAACAGTCGGAGCCTTATCTCCTCAATTTCTATTTTCGAATCCGTGTAGAATGTCTCTTTATAATTTTGAGCGACTTTTTCGACATTTGAATAGTTCATATACATATTCCAAACAACCAGATCCGTTTTTTTCTCTTTTATCTGTCCCATTACCTCTGAAAAAATATTTTTTTCCAACCAATCGTCAACATCCACAAACGCAATCCATTCCCCTGTCGCCTGATCAATTCCAGTATTTCTCGCCACTGAAACTCCTTGATTTTTTTGATGAATCACTTGAATTCTCTCATCTTTATCAGCATATCCATCACACACTTCACCTGATGAATTAGTCGACCCATCATCTACAAGTATAACTTCAATATTTTTATAATCTTGTCCTATTATACTATCAACACATTCTGTTAAATATTTTTTTTCAGCATTATATATCGGTACTATAACACTTATTTTCTCCATTACGACTCTCCCATCACTATATCTGCAATCATTCTTTCATACATTTCCGGGAGATCAACCTCCGGCTTCCATCCCAATGCACGCATTTTTTCTCCATCTAATTTCATCTTTACTGAAGGAGCATATCCATATTTTAAAGCCGACTCTGGAATATCAAATAC
>NZ_CAKVKB010000307.1 GCF_934754915.1 uncultured Clostridium sp. | reverse complement strand
ATATTAAGCGTAAGATGGTTGTAGAATTCATTCATAGTTTAGATAAGATTGTAGAACAGTAATCTACAATCTTTTTTCATTAAAATCCTCCATTTTTATAGGCTCTAGCCTTCACATAAGAAGGTTCATAATAAGCACTACAATTATAATCATCAATAACTTGACAAATTTCATCATTATAGATTCGTATAAGTCCTTGTATATAATCTTCATTAGGAAGTAAGGTATCCAATATTAATCTTGCGTATACCTTTCCCATATCCAATTCAGTTGGAATACTAGAACATAATTCACTATTTACATTTTCTATATGGAAATTACCATATTCCAATTTATATTCATCTATCAAATCATGAACCACCTTATCAGGATTATCGCTATGTAAAACATTCGCAACACTAATAAGATGATACAAAGAATCATATCCCAGTTGATTCACAACATATTGATTTCGTTGATGAAGAAATCGAGATGTCTTTTCAATGATAAAACATACATAAAACAAATCATTTTCTGTTACTAGTTCATCAAAATATTTATTCCTCATAAGCTATAACTCCTTTGATAGGAAAGACAATTTGATGTGTAGGATACTTAAACTTAACCAACTCACAAAATGAAGTTCTAGAAATCAAACCATGCACAAAATCATCCACATAACTCCAAGCCATAGGCCTTTCTACAATATCGTATGTATGAGTTACTCCTCTTCTTGACGAAACAACGAAGTCTAGCCATTCATCGCTCATCTGTTCAAAAGCCTTACAGTTTAAATCCAAATTTTCTGTATACGAATAAACATTCACAATATGATTGTTCTTTTTAGTTAATACCCATCTTTTAACTTGTTTTTCAAAATTCGTACAATAAAATCCATACCCAAAATCTTTATAAAACCCATCCGTAATAATCTTAGGATGGTTTACAATCACATTACTACCATGATAAACTTCCATTATTTTACCTTCACTCCATCTACTATGATTACATCAAAAACTAAACAACGTTATCACAAAATTGTTAGTATCCAATTTTAAAAATACTTTTCTTATTCAATTGAAAGGTCGTGTTTTTTCCAGGTTCTCAGAACTGAATGCAGAAATATCAATAATCACAGATGAGTTGAACAATCGAGAATTTTCTAAAGGAAAAGGAAACAGAAAAGAAGTGTTTGATAAATATGACAAGCCTGCTTTAAAGCCACTACCACATGAATCTTTAAAGCCATATACATATGTAATCAAAACTGTTCCTAATAATTATCACATTGAATATGATCACCATTACTATTCTGTTCCCCATACTTATTATAAACAGGAAGTTATATTAAAAGCTACGTATTTCGATCTTATTATCTGCGATTATTTGAATCATTTGATTACTAATCGCCCGGAATTATGTTACTATATCCGATAAGATAGTTCATGCATAATATTCAAATAATATTTTCAATATATTGATAAACTTCCTCATTCCAATCCTATAACTCACTTGGCTTCGTACAATATAAACTTAAGGCTTCACAGAAGAATTCACAAGCATTCTGTATTCCCTAATCATAATAATACCCAATCTTATTTTCTATATAAAGTTGTTTAAATTCACTTGTAGATGAATTCTTATACTTAGAATCTATGATATGTCCTATTTCATGAATCAAAGTACTTCTATAATCCTGGATTGATCTTGCACGACTATCTACTAATAAATAAACATTCGACTTAGAATAATTTCCGTCTACAATTTCTTCTTCACTATATAGCAAACGAATTGTTTACTCATATATAATTTTTATTGAGAAATTCATGCAAATAGTTTTACTTCAATAACTTCTTGTCAACAAGTCAGCATTGTTATACTACACTCATTGGGATAGCCATATTGATTATGGTAAAAAGCACTCATACACAACCGTATGGGTGCCTTTCGCGTTATAATTACTACAATCCACTCAATTTAGAAAATACCGTATTTAAATATGCATTCTCTTCCCAGGGAAAACTATTGAAAATGCGTTGTCTTTCTTTATAGAAGTCTTCAGGTACACGAATTGAGAAATAAATATTAAACCATGCTTTTAGTTTATCTCT
>NZ_CAKVKB010000306.1 GCF_934754915.1 uncultured Clostridium sp. | reverse complement strand
GCAACTGCATTTGTTGTAATGAATTATATTGATAAATCTATGAATAAAATAGAATTTGAAACTCAAAGTGGACGATTGAGTGTTATAAAAGATGGTGAATTTTATATGATGGATTTTCCAAGCAGAAAGCCTATACAAACAGAAATAAATCCTTTATTAGAAAAAGCCTTAGGATGTAAGGTTTTTGAGACTCATTTATCAAGAGACCTTGTTGTGGTTGTTGAAGATGAAAAAACTGTATCAGAATTAAATGTCAATATGGATATGTTGTCTGATATAAGCAGAGATATTGCATTTGCATTGGTTGTTACAGCTAAGGGTGATGAATGTGATTTTGTTTCACGATTTTTTGCACCTAATGCAGGAATAAAGGAAGATCCAGTTACAGGTTCATCTCATAGCACATTGATTCCGTTTTGGGCTGAAAGATTACATAAAAATAAGATGATAGCTAAGCAGTTATCTAAAAGAGGAGGAACTCTTTTATGTGAAGATAAGGGTGATAGAGTCTGCATAGGTGGAAAAGCTGTGTGCTATCTTTCTGGAGAGATAATGCTTTAATTTATCAGTGGTTTTGCACTTAAGACAGCAGCTTATAAGGAATATGCAATAATTATGTTTTTAAATTGTATAACAACATTTAGTATTATTTTTTAAAATTAAAATATATACTAAATGTTGCATGAGATAATCTTTATGTAATAGTTCCGTATTTCTTACTTCATTGTATTAAATTCTCGTTTTATTAGTGCAATACTGGCTAGAAAAGCAATAAAATCTGCAACAGGTCCTGCATATAGGATGCCATTTATTCCACAAAAAAGAGGGAATACAATAACGAGGGGAATTAAAAAGAAACACTGACGAGAAAGGGATAATATTACACCTTTCAAAGGCATTCCTATGGCAGAAAAGAAGTTTGATGATATGAGCTGAACACCATTTATGATTACCATGAATAAAAATATTCTAAGGCATTTTACTGCAAATTCAAAGTAAAGTTCGTTTCCTGATCCAAATATTGAAATTATCTGTTTTGGGAAAAATTGAAACATTATAAATCCTATTAATGAAATTATAAGTGAGGATTTTATAGCCAGTTTATATACTTCTTTAACACGTGAATAAGATCTTGCACCATAATTAAATCCTATAATTGGTTGTGAGCCTTGTGATAATCCTACAAAAACTGAAATGAAAATTGAATTTATTTTCATGACAATTCCAAAGCTTGAAAGAGGAATTTCCTGACCATATATAGATTTTGCACCATAGTATGTAAGTGAATTGTTTATTACAATCTGAACTATTGTTATTGCCACTTGATTAAGGCTGTTGCTCATTCCAAGGGAAGCAATTTTCATGAATTCCCTGATTTGAGGACGGAAAGAAGCTTTTCCAAGCTTTATATGCTTAAATTTAGTTATATATGAAGCTGCTATTAAAAAAGATACAAACTGTGATATAACAGTTGCAAGAGCAGCACCAGATACACCAAGTTTAAGGATAAAGATAAAAATAGGATCAAGTATTGTATTTATAATAGCTCCAACAATCATGCATGTCATAGAATATTTTGGACTTCCATCAGCTCTTATAAGAGCACTTAAAGCATTTGTAAATATTAAGAGAGGCATACCAAAAGCTGTAATTTTAACATAGTCCTGTGCATAGGGAAGTATAGTTTCTGTAGCTCCAAAGGAATTAAGCATTGGAGTAAGAAATAACTGGATTATTATAAAATATATTATGCTTAAAATACCCATCATCCAAATGGAATTTCCAACACAAAGTTCTGCATTTTTTACGTTACCTTTTCCAAGTTCAATAGAAAAATTTGAAGCACTACCAATACCTATAAGCAGTGCAATTGCAAGACATATAGTTGTAAGAGGAAACGCTACATTGGTAGCAGCATTTCCAAGATATCCAACTCCCTGCCCAATAAAAATCTGATCGATAATGTTATAAAAAGAACTTACAAGCATTGCAACGATACTTGGAATTGCAAATTTTCTTAGTAATTTTGATACTTCTTCATATCCTAATATGTTTTTTGACTTCATTTTCGTATTTTCCATATTTTAAACCTCCTTAAGTTTATTTATACATCCTACAGTAT
>NZ_CAKVKB010000305.1 GCF_934754915.1 uncultured Clostridium sp. | reverse complement strand
AGATTATGAAGATCTTATTTTAAAATCTGCTTAAAAAACTAAAAAAATGTGTCTACTATATTGACATAGGTCCAAATTATTTTATAAATTTCCTGTAGACATTTATTGAGAATTAAGTAATAATCTTATCTTGTCAGGGGGAGGAAACATTATGGCAAGTTATAAACAAGTGGCAAAAGGCAATTGGAAAGTTACTGTTAGTTTAGGATTTGATCTTTATGGAAAGAGAAAGAAAATAATTAAGCAGGGGTTTAGAACAAAGAAAGAAGCTGAAGCTTATGTGACACAGGTTATGGATCAAAAAGAAAAAGGATATATAGCATCAGTAGATAGCAGCATATTGTTTAAGGATTATATAACAACATGGTATGATGAATATAAACAATATAATATTGGAATAAATACAAGAGTAGGGTATTTATCAAGGATAAAGACTAATGTTATACCTTTGTTAGGAAGATATAGATTAGATCAGTTAAATAATCAAATTATACAGAACTTTTATAATACTTTGATTAGCAAAAAGAAACATAAGCCTGCAACAGCTAAAAAGAATTTAGATATAGTTATAAGCTGTTTGAAGTACGCTAAGAAAAATAAGCTGATTTATGAATTACCAACAGATATAGAGAAGCAGAAGCTTGAAAAGCCAGAAATTAAAGTATGGGAAAAGCATCATGTGGAATTTTTTCTTAATCATATAAGAGATACTTATCTATATACACCAATATTCATAGATGTTCTTACAGGGCTTAGAGTTAGTGAATTATGTGGTCTTAGATGGTGTGATGTAGATTTTGATTCTGGAATAATTTCAGTCTCAAATCAGCTCATATATGAAACTAATACGAAAGTATTATTCCTTGGTAAATTGAAAACACAATGCAGTAATAGAAAAATTACTATACCATTAGTCCTTATTGATTATTTAAAAAAATTGAAAGAACATAGAAATGCTGAAAGTTAAGATTATATTGTTCTAGATAGAATGGGAAATGCTTATAACCCTAAAGCTCTTTCAACTAACTTTTCAAAAAAGATAAAAGAATTCTCCAAACCTGCTGATGAAGTAGAAGAAAAAGAAAATTATATGCAGTTACCGAAAATTACGTTTCATGGATTAAGACATACTCATGCAACTATGTTAATTGCAAATGGTGAAAATATAAAAGTAGTATCTCAAAGATTAGGACATAGTGATATAAGAATGACCTTGAATACTTATACACATATAGTTGATGATATGAATAAAAATACAGCCCAATTACTGGATAAAATGTTTAGTTAAAACTTCCAGAAGAAAAAGTGTCACCGTAGTGTCACCTTTTTGGGCAAAATAAAAGCTGAAAACCAGCAATAATGCGGTTTCAGCAATCTAATTGGTGACCCATACGGGAATCGAACCCATGATTCAATGAGAAAAGAATTATAAGTGACCATAAGTAGCTGTAAAGCATTGAAAACACAAATGTCCATATTTATAAGTGAATATATATAAATGTATGTAAATATAACTATGGTGTAAAAATGGTGTAAAATTTTTATGCTTGGAGCTTGTATCTTTGCTTAAATTAAATAAATATATAGTGAAATAAACTTAACAATTCAACATTATAAATTGTTAAGTTTATTTCATAATTTACAAAATGACAAATACAATATATTATAAAAATATACAATTATTTGAAACTAGGGAGAAGTTGAAATGCAGAGTAATGATATTAAAATATTAAATAAAGATGAATTATCAAAATATATTAGCACAGATTTATATGAATTACTGAATGCTCTATATCATATAGCGATTAATAATGATAAATCTTCTATTGATATCATCCATAAGATGGAAGAAAAATACAAACCTAATTTAAGCATTAATTTACATGGCTTGTCAATTTATTTAAATGCTTATACATATTATATTAGATATTTATATTTAATAAATCAGTTGATTAATGAACCTAAAAGTAAGGAGATTATTGATTATTATGTGTTCAATAATAGTTTAAAAGAACTAGTTGGAAATGGAACAAGTTATTATTTTAATTTTAGGGCAGATATGTTTAAATGCACATTATTTAGAATTACTGAAAATTTGGAAAAAGACAACAAAAAGGCTGATGAATTGAAGGAAAGAATTAACTTAAAAG
>NZ_CAKVKB010000304.1 GCF_934754915.1 uncultured Clostridium sp. | reverse complement strand
CTTCATTTGAAGCAAGCCGGTTTTGATAATATAAAAACTTTTGAAAACTATGATTTTAATAAAATTATAATTCCTAATACTATAAGTATAGATGGTATTAAAACCCTTGAATTTATGAAAAATAAAGAAAATCTAATATTGTATGGAAGAAATGGGGCTGGAAAGAGCCATATGGCTACTGCTATTGGTGTTGAAGCATGTATGCAAGGGAAAAAAGTTCGCTTTTATAAGACAGCTTCTCTTGTAAATGAACTTACTGATGCAAAAGCAAATGGCTCACTTTTAAAATTACTAAAAAAATTAAGCAGTATTGACTTACTAATCTGTGATGAATGGGGATATCTACCTTTTGATTCTGAAGGTTCACAATTATTATTTCAAGTAATTGCAGACTGCTACGAAAAGCGCAGCTTAATTATTACAACTAATATAGAATTTAGTAAATGGAATGGGATTTTCTATGATGATCAATTAACAGCAGCGTTAATTGATCGTCTGGTACACCATAGTCACCTGATTGTTTTTGATCGGGAAAGCTGGAGATTTGAACATTCCCTTATGAAAGATTCAACAACTAACTAATTTACTCTCTAGGGTGTTACAGTTTTTCTTTGCACTTTGTTACACTTTAGGGTTGCAAAATACAATCATATGATGTTGTATCCTCTTTATTATCTGCAAATGATGATGGAGTTTCTATGTAGTTGAATATTACACATGGCTCTTTAAAATTACCTTTTGATATATAAAATGCAGGTAATTTTAGTTCATCAAATGCTTGCATTATTTCTTTGTTAATCATTATATTACCTATATATTTTTATAAAAATACTCTTCTAATATATCTGTAGTTTTTATATAATTTATATTTATTTTTTCTCCATATTTAGTTATTGCTTCACTAAATTTATTTAACTTATCATATCTAGGTTTAAATTCATCTTTTTCATTGTCCCTAAAATAACAATAAATTATATTAGGTTTCTCACATTTTGAACTTTCCAAAGCTAATATTAAACTTCTCATCATATACTCATCATTATTTAAATCTAATCCAAACAATATTATTGTATTAAGCTTATGTTCTAATATCTTATCATTTAATATTTCACTTTCATCTAAAGTTTTTTTGTTTTTTCCTTTTCCTCTAGTTAAATTACGCACCGACATAAACATGCTTTTATTTATGAAATAGTCTCCTATTAATATATCTGAAAAGCTAATATGCTTTCCTTTATATTTTATTCCCAAGCTTTGATAATAAACATATTCTTCTTTATCACAAATATTATAGCTACCATGTAAATGATACACCTTTGTTGATATTATCTGTTCAATTAATCTATCATAATTTAATGTAAATATGACTTTGAATTTTTCTAAAAAACTTCTTAGCTTATCAATATCTAAATTTTTAATCTTATCAAGCATTTCAAATTCAATAGCTTTTCCATCTGAAAAGATAGTTATAGAGAATAACATTCTATATAATATTTCAAATCCATTAAAAAGAGTTTTTTCATAAATATACTTATCCGGAGTTAATTCAATATCACTTTTATCTCCTAATTCTATCATTTTAATAAACATATTTTGTTCTGGTAACTTATAAAAGTCTAATTCTAAATATTTTATTACAAAATACATATATATAAGTATGGGCCAATATTCTATATTAATATATTTGCTTCCCTTACTTGTTCCAACTTCATAAATAGATTTTACTAACACCAATTCATTTTTATCAAAAATCAAATTATGTATTATTGGATTATTATCCTTAAATTTTGCAGTTTCTAATTTTTCAATAAGATTATCATTGAGCATTATTGATTCAGCAAATTTGACTCCATCATCAAATATTTTATAAAATTTATCTTTAGAAATACTTCTCAAATGCTCTTTAACAGAATTATAATTAGTTCTACATTTAGAAGTAAATTTTTTATTTGATGATATTGAATATTCTCCATTATGAAATAATACTTTACATGAATCATATAATCTATCATAAACATTAGAAAAATAACTATCAAAATTAATACTAAATCCATTTCCACAAATAAATGCACATTCATTCTTTAATAATATTTGTTTAAACTCAGTTATAGTCAGATCCCCCATTTTTTCCTCCCTAAATTCTAAGCTTTTAATTATATAGTATCATTTTATTGC
>NZ_CAKVKB010000303.1 GCF_934754915.1 uncultured Clostridium sp. | reverse complement strand
TCATTAAAAATAGCCTAAGAATCTGTTTTTTTATTCAACTGTAAAATTATTCAAGTAAAAATGCACTATTATAGTATATAATATTATCTGCTGTATTCAATTTTTAATAAAGCTATTATGAAAATGTATGTTTTTAATAATAGCTTTATCATTTTAAGAAGGAAATTAGATCTGCTTAAAATAATTAAAAACTGCTCAATTATTACAAATAAAAACCTTAAAAATATAAAAAAACATCTGAATATGTTTACAATAAAAACAAATTGTAGTATAATTAATTTTGTTAGAAAAAAACAAAAAGGAGAAAAGAATTGATGCTAAAAAATTACAGCAAATATTCTTGTTTTATTTTTAATAGGACAAGTCTTAAATTATTTGTAGGAGTATTATTTTGTGCTTTAATGCTTAATTTTACTTTTGCAAATGAAAAAGTAAATGCTGTAACTTCTTCTTCATCAGTTTCAAATACTGAAATTGTATGTTCTTCAACTGCCTATACTGGCGGAGGAGTAACTGCTACTGGTATTTCATGTGTCAGAAAGCCATTTGGATTAAGTACAATTGCAGTTGATCCTGATGTAATCCCATTTTATACAGCAGTACATGTAGAAGGTTATGGATATGCAATCGCAGCTGACTGTGGTGGAGCAATCAAAGGAAATAAAATAGATGTTTATTTTGATACTGCGCAAGATTGTTATAATTGGGGTGTAAGAGATGTTACTGTTACATTACTAGGAGACTCAACAGGAAAGTAGACCTAAAAATTTTATATAGCCACCTAAAATTAAGTTTTAGGTGGCTGATTGTATTTTTCATAGTATTTTTTCTATTGTAACTTTTGTTACAGTAGGATTTTTTTTATTATAGTATAATTCACTTATATTATTTAATGATTTAGAACAAATTATATTTAAAAATTTCTTTGAAAATCTATAATAAAGGGTGATATTTATGAATTATGCTAATTTACAAAAAATAAGAAATGGAAACAGAACTTATAGTATTACTCCACATATTCCTGGAGGGTTTGTAACTCTTGAAACCATGCAAAAAATAGTTGATGCAGCCAAAAAATACAATGCTGTATTAAAAATTACATCTGGACAGAGAATACTTATAACAAATTTAAGAGAAGAAGATATACCAGCAATATGGGAAGATTTAGATATGGAGCCTGCTGTGAAATCTACAAATTCAGTTAAAAATATAGAAATGTGTCCAGCTGGTTTTTGTAAAAGAGCTAAATTCAATACAATAGGAATAGGAATGAAACTTTCGAAAAAATATACATGGATGGAAGTGCCCTGTAGAACAAAAATAGGCGTAGCTGGATGCAGGAATGCATGCGGGAGTGTTTATAGCAAGGATATTGGAATAATAGCCGATAAAACAGGATTCATTGTATGTGCTGGTGGTTCAGGAGGTTATAATCCAAGAGTCGCAGATATAATAGCTATGGAGTTAAATGAAGAAAAAGCATTAAAAACCATTGATAATATTTTTAATTTTTATAAAGAAAACGGAATAGCAGGAGAAAAATTAAGTTTCTTTATTGAAAGAATTGGTTTAGATGAATTTAAGAAAAATGTACTGAAATAATAAAAAATAAAAGTAATCTTTATAATAAAATCTTTATTTAATAAATAATATTTTAAGAGTTGAAAAGGGGCTGTCGCACAAAGATAAAGTTATACAATATATAGTATTAAAAGATTTATTTAATATACTATATATAGTGTTTGAATTTCTTAATGCGACAGCCCCTTTAATTATTTTATTGGCAAACCTAGAGAAATCTAGCGACGCAAAACTATAGGGACTAAAGTTTTTAGCTATGTCAGCCAGTTGCCGAAGAGTAAGTTCTATTCTTTGTATTTAGATTATAGGAAATTCTTTTTAATCAAAGATATTATTTTCTATTTTAACTGAATAAAGAAGCATTTATCTTACCAGGCATATTTTCTAAGTAATAGGAGGAAAAGATGTAATGATAGTCAATTAAAATATTCAAGTAATATTTATTTTATGTTGGTAGTTAGGATAGGATAAATCTTCAACTAGTGGTAATTAAAATAGAAATTTTTATAATTCTATTTGTGTTAAATTTAGAGGGAATGTTTAAATAGTCTGTAATGGGTAAAAGCAGATTATTTAACTAAAATATGAGAAAATAAAGAAAGACTGTTGTA
>NZ_CAKVKB010000302.1 GCF_934754915.1 uncultured Clostridium sp. | reverse complement strand
AGCATATATAGATGATAAAACTCATAAAAAAATGCAAAAGAGTAGCTTAAAACATGGAGACATTTTAATGACTAAAACAGGCAGGATAAATACTGAGAATAGTAGTTTAGGTAGAGCATCTATGTATTTGGGTGAAGATGATATGGCTAATATTAATGGACATGTTTATTTGATAAGGCTTAAAGAAGAAATACTAAATGAATTTGTTTTATTTATTCTTACGAGTAAAGAATATAGGGGATATATCAGAAGTGTTTGTGTTGGAGGAATTGATAAGAGACAGTTGAATAAGGAACATATAGAAGAATTTCCTATAATTTTCCCACCAATAGAACTCCAAAATCAATTCGCAGATTTTGTTAAGGTAATCGACAAATTAAAAGTTGAAGTAGAAAAAAGTCTAAAAGAGATGGAAAATAACTTTAATTCATTAATACAGAGAGCGTTTAAAGGAGAAATATTTAATTAAATAATAAATTTGCATAAATATACGATATAATACTATGGTATACACAACATTAGGAGGCGATATATCATGGTTAAAGAATTAATTTTTGAAATTGAACAAAAAATAGCTCATATACTTAACAATAAACAGATTGAGGAATTACATAAGGTATTGGTCCATAGTTTCTTTGGAGTTACAATTTATAAAAATAATCAAAATGATATAGAAAAGGATAAGAAAAATGAAGAATATTTAGAAGACTTTATTACAGCGAAGCGTGTAGAAGGATGTTCTGAAAAGACTATAAAATATTATGATTCAACAATAAAAAATGCATTAGAAACTTTAGATAAACCTATAAAACAGATAGTAACAGAAGATTTAAGAACTTATTTATCTGACTATCAGAAAAGAAGTTTATGCAGTAAAGTAAATCTTGATAATATAAGGCGTATTTTATCCAGTTTTTTTTCTTGGCTTGAAGATGAGAATTATATTATGAAAAGTCCTGTAAGAAGAATACACAAAATTAAAACCACAAAAACTGTAAAAGAGACATATACAGATGAAAATTTAGAAATATTACGTGATAATTGCACTCAAATTAGAGATTTAGCAATAATTGATTTATTAAATTCAACAGGTATGCGTGTTGGAGAATTAGTAAAATTAAATATTGAGGATATTAATTTTAATGAAAGAGAATGTATTGTATTTGGAAAAGGAGATAAGGAGCGAAAAGTATATTTTGATGCAAGAACCAAAATACATTTACAAAACTATTTGGATAGTAGAAACGATGATAATGAAGCTTTATTTGTTTCTTTAATAAAACCATATAATAGATTGCAAATAAGTGGTGTGGAAATTAGATTAAGAGAGCTTGGAAGAAAACTTAACATAAATAAAGTTCATCCTCATAAATTCAGGAGAACTCTGGCTACAAAGGCAATTGATAAAGGTATGCCTATTGAGCAGGTACAACAACTTTTAGGACATCAGAAAATAGATACAACGCTTCAATATGCTATGGTTAATCAGAATAATGTAAAAAATTCACATAGGATATATATTTCGTAAAATATTCCTCTTAAAATTAGCAAATCACAATTTTGTGAAATTATATATATTAAACTTATGAAGAGATGTTGGGGGATATAATTATGGAATACAAAAAGCTAAAAGATGTAAGTAGTATAATAATGGGGCAATCTCCAGCATCAAATTCATATAATGAAGCAGGAATAGGAATTGCATTTTTTCAAGGAAAAGCTGATTTTGGAAGAATTAATCCAATAGTAAGAATTTATTGTTCAGAACCAATACGATTGGCTGAACCTTCTGATATTTTGATGTCAGTCAGAGCACCTGTTGGTGATGTAAATATTGCAGATATAGAATGTTGTATAGGTAGAGGATTATGTGCTATTAGAAGTAGTAAACTAATAAATAATAAATTTTTATATTATTATTTATTAACTCAAAAAAAAAGATTAAATGTTATGGCGACAGGTAGTACATTTAAATCAATTAATAAATCTATATTAGAAAATATTGAGATTCCTATTTTTAAGTTAGATATTCAGAATAAAATTGTTAAAGTATTAGATAAAGCTCAGGAATTAATAGCTAAAAGAAAAGAGCAAATTGAATATTTTGATAAAATAGTAACATCACAATTTATCGAGATGTTTGGTGACCCGATTAATAATCCTATGGGATGGGAAGTTAAAAAATTAAAAAATATTT
>NZ_CAKVKB010000301.1 GCF_934754915.1 uncultured Clostridium sp. | reverse complement strand
TCAATTTTGGTTTATGATTTATTTAAATAAAATGGGATTACCAAGTTCAATAAGGGATAAGGGAAAAATATTATGTAAATATCCTAATATATCATTATGGACCAAAAAAGAAGTTGGTATTAATGTAGCATATCCAGACCTTATATGTGTCCATTTAGATTTATCATTTTTTGAAAATGATTCAATTCCAAAAGATGCAGAGGAGTTAAAAGAATATTTTAGAACTCATGAGAATAAAAAGTTTAATATTTACTATGAATTAGCAATACCAGAAGTAGAAGAATTAAAAAATGAAACTATAATTTTAGATGAAAATTCACAGTGTATCATTATAGATGAAGCTTACGATGGTGATAAAAATTTATTAAAAACTTATGATATTAAAGATAATTTGAAGTTATTAAATGAAATTAATGACACTTTATTTGGAGAAGATAGAACCTACTATTCATCAGAGTTTGGGTGTTCTTATAGTGAGGTTTCAAGTATATGTAGTGGTAGTAAAGGCAGTAATAAAATATATATTGAAGATTTGTATAATTTAGATTTTGAAGTAGGGCAAGGTATAGCCATTGAAGATGGATGTTATGTTAGAAAAACAGAACTTTCATGGCTTTGTGCATTAATTAAAGAGATAGATTATGAAAATAAATATATTACTATAAATAGAAAGTTACAAGAGAACGTATCTAATAAAAAAGTTGAACATGATAACTTTTTAAATTATATAAAAATATCAGAGTTTTTTATTGATAAAGATTCAGTGGATTTAAAATTTGAACCAGGAACCTATATAAATCATGCATTAAGAAGTGGAGTAGATACATTAAACGTTGTATTGACGGAAGTTGGTATAAAGCATATTGGTGATGCTAGAAGTATGATAAATATACAAAATAAAAGATTTATTAATATAGATTTTCAAGGTTCAGTATTTAAAGAGATTGCTAAGTGGCAGTTGAAATCTGATTATAATTTTGGTGGTTCAAGGTGTTCAGTACTTCCATATACTTTTATTGGATTAATAGGATGTGATAAAGTAACAATAAAAAATGGAACTGTTATTCACGATTCAGAAAATAATTGTATTTATACAGGAGTTAGAACAGCTGAAAATATGGGGGATGGATTTTGTGTTCACGGGTGTAAAGATATTTATTTAGAGAATTTAGAAGCTTATGGATGTGAATCAGATGGATTTGCATTAGGTGGATCAGTAAGTAATTTTTATGATGATAATCCTAGAGGAAATCTAAATATAACGATGAAAAATTGTAGAGCTTACTATTGTGGGAGGCAAGGATTAACTTTTAGTGCTGGTGCTGATGGAGTAATTGATAATTGTGATTTTTCTTATACTGGTTTTTGTAAAGATAAAATTACTAAATGTTGGTGGGGAAATAGGAATCCAGGAGCAGGTATAGACTTTGAGTATGAAAGTGCATCAGATTTAACTACAGGATGGGAAGCGACATCAGCAATTAGAAGAATAAGACTTACTAATTCAAAGTTAATTGCAAATAGTTATGGGGTTGCTAATGGGATGACAGAAGGAAATTTTCTAATGGAAAATTGTGTTTTAAAGGGTAATTCTAATGGAGTATTTCTAATTAAGACTGGTAATAATGCAGGATTTACTATGAGGGAAAATGAAGATGAGGGAGAAACTTATGTATATGGATCAATGCAACCTATAACTTGTATAATTAGAGATTGCTTAATAGATTATAATGGAACACCTAATAAAAGCACCTTTGGATATTTTAGAAGAGTAATTATAGATTCTTGTATATTAA
Source organism: uncultured Clostridium sp. (assembly GCF_934754915.1). Classification (GTDB taxonomy): domain Bacteria; phylum Bacillota; class Clostridia; order Clostridiales; family Clostridiaceae; genus Clostridium. The sequence goes on along the minus strand of NZ_CAKVKB010000301.1, from coordinate 402 downwards.
GAAATTTTTTCTATGACTATGGTGGAAGACAATTTACTATTATTAATTCAGATTTACAATATACAGATGGAATTAAAAGTCATATGCAAGGTTATCCGAGATTTCCTCTTATTCAAAATTGTACAGTTAGATTTAGAAGAGAATTTATTGATAAGTGGGAAGCTTCAGGGAAATGGGCATGGAGTCCTATATATGGACAATTCCAAGACTGTATATTTTATTTAGAAGAACCAACAGCAGATTATACTGATAGTAAAAGTAGAAATTTAATTGTTGATTTTGGAAAAAATTCTACCAGAAATTATGTTTATCCAGCAAAAAACTATGGGTTTGTAAGTAGTAATAATAATACCATAATAAAAGAGAAAACTATAGATTGGGGAAATAGAGAGTGTTATGAGG
>NZ_CAKVKB010000300.1 GCF_934754915.1 uncultured Clostridium sp. | reverse complement strand
AATACGACCTCCTTGCGGCTCTATTATTTCACAAAGAGATCGTTATTTTAATATGGGCTCTATTTGACGCTTACTTTTATTATTCTATAAATGCCCCTTTCAATTCATTACAGGATTGCCATGTCCAGGATGCAACATGAAAACAAGCCTGTATCATCTTCTTAAAGGAAATATTCAATTATCTCTTTATTACCATGCTCTATTAGTACCAACACTAATATGTGGTGTTTTATGTTTGTTAAAGCCTGAAAAAAGAAAAAGGATATTAATTCTATGGTGTACACTCATGATTGTATATTACATTTATCGTATGATTCTTTATTTTCCGAATAGTCCAATGATCTATTCAAAAAATAATTTAATTTATTTACTATTTAGACATTCATAATGTCAATTAATGTTGTAACTTAAAATTAAAAGGAGGACATACTCATGTCAAACATTTATTTTACAGTTACAGGATTACATCATTATTATGGAGATTCATTTCTAGAAAAAGAAATGATTGTTTATTTAAAGAAAGAAAAAGACAATGAATATGATAAAGAAGCCATTAGTGTAAACCTTCCAGGACTAGGAAAGATTGGTTATGTAGCCAATAGTCCTTATACAGTACTTGGAGAAAGCTATAGTGCAGAAAAACTGTATGATAAGATAAGTGAAGAAGCGAGTGGTAAAGTTAAATTCAAATTAGACAAAGGAGTCATTTGTGAACTTATTGAATAAATGTTTCCTTCGTCTAATTCATGTATAAGTACAAACTGGGTTTACTTGGATGTATGGCTGGACTCAATCAATAAACATTGATTGATGGCAATCATTTATTTGTTGAATTTAAAGGAGCGTTAACCGGGCAATTTGTTTGCCAAAAATTAAAAACGTTGCAGGATTATAAGTTTATTACTATACAAATGATTGGGTGTCTTGTAAAATTGATTTGTGGTAGATACATAAGATTTGATTGTTCCAATAGAAGCAAAGCCAAGAGTTTAAAAATGTATTATGAAAAGTTTAAGCCAGATCCCCGCGCACGTACTTTAATGGAGGACTATAAACAAGAAGATTGGTTAGTCAATATTCCTTTGTATATGATTGAAGAAATCGCAAATTTATAATGTACTTTTATAAAATTAAAAGTATCAGCACTAATAATTTTCTCATATCTATATTTACTGTTATTGAGTTAGATGGTTGAATAATAGGATAATGCATAAAGTGTCGGTATAAATAAAACAGAGAAAAAAGTGATTTCTTTATTACATAGAGAACTCTTTGTACACTTTTGGTGAAATAGCATTAAAAATCGTTTTAACAAAACGAACGATAGAACGTCCTTTGTATCTTTGAAAAAAATTATAGAACGAATCGGGTCGAAATGTATAGGTTAATGGATAGTGTTAAAATAGATAAGCTTAATTTTTTAATGCAAATTAAATAAGTGTATGATATGTATCAGTTAAAAATATTATGGAAATGAGGATGATAATGTGAAAATAGAGGTAGTGTATAAAGGTTGTGAAGAAGAGTTGCAAAATTTTATTTTTGAATATGGTGAAACAACAACTTTAGCAGATTTATTAAATGAACTAGAATTGAATCCTTTGGATGTTTATATGGATAAAGAAAATCATCTATGTCATTATACACGAGGAGAAAATGTTTATTTAGCTGTTAAATATATTGTTAAAGATGGCATCGTAAAATGGATTGTGCCTGTTGAACAATGCACAATTGAAGAGTATTTAAATCAGTTTAATTTAACTTCAATTATATGGTATAAACCTGATGGAGTTGGAGCTTGTGGAATTGAAAGCTTTTGGAATCTTTTGATTGCTGTTATTAATGGCGTGTATACTAAAATAGATTTTATTGTGACAATGGTTGAATTTTTTAAATTAGGGAAATCAGTTACATCTTATATAAACAATAAATTTTTACATATACCAGATGGAGTTTTTCCACCTGTAGATAATGAATATGTTAACCAGTTTATTTGTGAAAAGAAGGTATGGTCAATTGATGAATTCATGTATGAATTTGATTTAGATGATAGAGAATTTGCTAGATTTTTACTTTATTTAAATGGATACATATATGATGAATTAACAAATTTATATTTTTTTAGCAATGAATTACACATGCGTAATAAACGTAAATATAATGAGGCATTGCAAGAGTATTCAAATTCATTAAATAGAACG
>NZ_CAKVKB010000299.1 GCF_934754915.1 uncultured Clostridium sp. | reverse complement strand
GCACTTGTTTGAAGTGTTGCTGTATACACTGTCTGCAATACAGCATATTCCATTGTTTTTTGTGCAAAATCAATATCGTCAGTTTCTGATAAAATGCTTGTCATATTGTAATTTTGATCTTCATTTGTATCTTTAGCTGATTTCATTCTATTTTCCATAGCTCCAACATTTGATCTTATTTTAGATATGTTAGAAGCTATTGCAGTTATATCTTCTGTCATCTTTCCTGATATAGCTTTTAAGGCTGATGAAGCATTTGTAATATTTTCTCCATTTACTTGAAGATTAGCTTGAGTCCCTCCAGATGCTACATCTAAACATTTAACCAAATCCGACAATGTATTTATTACATTAGCACTATTTCCCATACTATCTTTATAATTCAAAATTTCTACTGCTGTTTTATTGTATTTTATAGTTACTCCTTGAGATATTTCAGTTGTAAGATTTGAGCTAATTTGGTTATATGCAATTTCAGCATTTTTAGTATCTGCTATTGGATTTCCATCTTTGTCTTTGTAATTAATTATATTATTATTAGCATCAACATTAAAGGTATTTCCATTCTTGTCCATATAGCTTACTTGTCCTTGGCTGTCTACTGATATTGGTTTTGATGTACTTTTAGTTCCACCAAAAATATAATTTCCATCAAATGACGTATTAAGAACCTGTCCTAATTCCTTCATTTTTTCTACGACTTCATCCTTTATAGCCCCTATTTCATCTTTACTGTAAGAACCATTTCCCGCTTTTACAGTAAGTTCTTTTATTCTAGCCATTATATTGTTAGCCTGACCAAGCGCTGTATCTGTAGTATCAAGCCAATTTGAAGTATCAGTTATATTAGTATTATATTGTTTATTTGCACTTATTTCATTATTAAGCTGCATAGTTCTTACTGCAACATACGGATTTTCCGAAGCCCTCTGAATAGTTTTACCAGTAGCTAATTGATTCTGTAGCGTACCCATGTTGCCTAAATTTCTCTGCAAATTATTCATATAGTTAGATACAAGCATCGAATTAGTCATTCTCATTATTATCATTCCTCCTATTTATAATAATATTTTAACTATCTCTTTAATCCATTAATAACAACGTCTAGAAGTTCATCTACTGTTGAAATCATCTTTGCATTTGCCTGATAAGAATGTTGAAATTGAATCAAATCTGACATTTCTTCATCCAAAGAAACACCCGATTCTGAAAGTCTTAAACTATCTAAATTAGATACTTTTGATTTTTGTGTTGAAAGATCTGATTGTAGTTTGCTTACATTCGATGCAAGTTTAGTTATTATACTTGAATAATAATCATTTAACTTACTTCCTGTACCACTATTGTTTACTAAAGTTATTGAATCTTTTAAATCTAAGCCAGCTTCACTATTATTAAAGAAAGTATTTCTATCTTTTATATCATTAAGAGAAAGTGCGCCAATATTTATTTTTAAATCCTTTAATTGTGCAATTGCTAATGCTCTGCTTCCATCTTTTTCTCCACTATAATCATCTACATGCTGCTTTCCACAGTTAAGTAACGACAAATTGTCTAATATTTTTGAATTTATAGAAATGTTTTTAGCTGTTATTCCACTATCAGTAGTTGCATCATCTGATTTTACAAAAAGTAATTCTGCCGCAATCGGTTTTCCATCTTTATCTAATATACCAGATGTACCGTTCAGTTCTTTACTTCCTGTTTGAATTGAATTAACTGAATATGCAAGAGTTGCTGCAAACTTATCAAGTTCATCCATATATCCTTGAATAGTTTCTTGAACTTTTTGATTACCAGCAATTTCGCCTTCAGTTAATCCAATATTACTATTATTAAATACACATTTTTCCATTTTATTTTTAGTGTAAGAATCTTTTAAGTTACCATCTTTATCACCAATTAACAATCTGTTTTGAAGAAGATTGTTTTTCAAATCTTCATTTGCACCAGCTATTGTGATTTTTTTCTGGTTATCCTTATTTCCAAGTACACTATATGTCACTGTTAATGTACCATCTGTTGCAAGTTCTGCATTTTCTACATATGAAAATCTTGAATAATTTAAATCATTTGGATCTGAATTAATTAGATTTTTTAATGTGCTATCTGTTTTGGTATTCTCAGCAACACTTAAATCTATAGTATTATATTTCTTCTTATCAATTTTAACTCCAAACTTAGAACTTAATTGGTCTATCAGATAGTCTC
>NZ_CAKVKB010000298.1 GCF_934754915.1 uncultured Clostridium sp. | reverse complement strand
CAAAATCTCCTTCTAAAATTAAAATTCATACATTTCTTTTATTTTTGCTTTTAATTTTCTTAAAGCTTCTATTGCCTTCTGTGAGCTATTACGTATTGTGCCATATAATTCTTTATTCTCTTCTATTATAGCATCAATATTATTATTTTCTTCACTTTTCCCCTTAATGTTTGATTTTGATAATATCTTGTTTATAATTGGTTGAAGCAACGATTCTATAAATGCAAATTCATGTCTTTTTTCTTTTATTAAAATATCTATTTTATCTAAATCTTGAATAATAGAATTTATTTTATTAAAATTTTTATTTATTGATGCTATTTTTAATTCATCTAGTTCCTTCAAAGCTCTATTTGTTTTATTTAAAATGATTGATAATTCATCTTGAAGTTTCTCTACTGAATCAATTCCGTGTTGAACTTTGATTGGTTTTATTTTTTTACTTTTTAGAAGTACATTTAAATTGTTTATTTTTCCGTAATTATATTTTTCAATAAAATCAGATAATTTCATTTCTTTTGTTCCTTTTATTCTTGCTCCACCTTCAGTTGCATTTATAAATTCTATCTCAGGATGTAATGCAATAATTTTTTCAAAATATAATCTAAAACTGTCCCATAATATACTTGTTCGAATTTGTTCCCCGTTGACATCTTCAACATATATATCATCTTTCGATACCATTTTACTGTAACTTCTAGTATCTCCTAATGTCCCAGAAAATCCAGCATAACTTTTTTCATTAGTATAAGCCAAATCTTGACCTATAAAGACTATAGGATTACATCCAAGCATAATAGCAAATGATGTAAGTATATGAGCTACTGAACCTCCACCATTTAATGTATAAATCTTTTCACCTAATATATAATCAATAATTGCATTCTGTCTTGTAAATATTTTTTCTCCTTTATGATTGCTTACTATATTTTCATTTGTAATATCTAAAAATAACAATGGTATATCTATTTTATCTATTATATCTTTTATTATTTCATAAGCTTCATAAGATCCATCTATAACTCCTAATAAATCTGGATTTATATTTCTATTTAATAGTCCTTCTAGATTTCTTCCTCCTGTAAATATTAGAATTTTTCCTTCTGCCTTCTTTAATTCATCTATGTTTTTTTCAAGAGATGGACCTGCTGATACAATTATTGCAGGTTTATTTTTGTACTCATCTTTTATCTCATCTACATGATGACTTTTTAACATATAAGGAATATTTTTTACTAATGTTTCAAACCATTGTTCACTAAAAAAATCTTTAACTTTTAAATCCAATATAGCTGAATTTAAAGATTCTTTAATTATATCCAAAAATTTTTTGCTTTCTTTAGGAAATACTTTATTGTAATTTGCAAATATGCCAACCTTTATATTTTTTACATTTTCAATATCAATTGTTCCTACTGTATAGTTTCTAAATCGATTTTCATCATTATATATAATATTTAAATTTTCATCCCGTTTTACCCAGTCTAATTTATTTGCAAATTGAGAAATTTCACTATTAGGTTCGAAAATTATTATTTTCGATTTTTTATATAAATCTCTAAGTTTTTTTATATGTTCTCCTGCACCAAATCCAAACACAAATATTAATTTAGATACAAAATCTGATTCAATATTTTTCAAAAAATTATTTATATCATTTTCCATATTATATTTACTGCCCATATAAATACTTTTATTGTCTTTCATTATTTTTAATATATCATAATTATCTTTTGTCTTTTCAATTTCAAATATTTTTATCATAGACTGTATCACCTCATAATATTATCGTTAAATTATGTATATTTCTTTAATATAAAAAAAGTGGATTCATAATGAATCCACTTTTTTTATATTAAATTACTGTAATAATTGTAATACACTATTTGGTGCACTATTAGCTTGAGCAAGCATTGATTGAGCTGCTTGAGTTAAGATATTGCTCTTAGTGTATTCCATCATTTCCTTAGCCATATCAGTATCTCTGATTCTTGATTCTGATGCTTGTAAGTTTTCAGATGTTGTATCAGTAGAAGCTATTGTATGTTCTAATCTGTTTTGAACAGCACCAAGTGTAGCTCTGTGTTCAGATACAGTAGTTATTGCTGTTTCAATTTTTGCCAAAGCTGCTGAAGCGTTAGCTGATGTAGCCATATCTAAGTTTTCAATGCCAAGCTTAGCAGTATCCATGCTTTGCATAGTTACATCAATT
>NZ_CAKVKB010000297.1 GCF_934754915.1 uncultured Clostridium sp. | reverse complement strand
ATTTTTTATAATTTCTCTTATTTCATTTTTATCCATCTACATTTTTTTCCCTTCCCTTAATAGTAACTCTATTTTTTAGTAAATTAATATTATCAATATCTTCATAAATTTATAACATCATATAAATTATTCTAATAATAACATTTAAATTTTTAGTTCTTTCTATTTTATTGTTTTTAATATCATCTTTATATTTTATCTACAATTTATACAACAGTCATTTCTACTAGTGATAATAATTTTATTTAAATTAAAAAGAATAGCAACCGAAATTTCTAATAGTCCTAGCATATTCATTTTTCCTCTAAACACACCATTCCTAAAAATTCTGTTGCATCTTTAATAACAACCATATTATATTTTCCAGCTATGTTCATTATCCGTTCCATATTAATTATGCTCTTAATATTTTCAGATATATAAACAACAACTCTAATATTTTAATATCTTTTAATTTTTTATTTATTAATTCTATCTATCGAGAATATTACTTTTTGCTTTGCATCATAAGCATATACTTAAATTCTGCAATTCTCCAATCTTCTTCAGTATCAATGTCTTGAGCTTCCATTTCTGAAACTATTAATGGTATTATCTTCTCAGATATTTGTCCTTGTTTTTTTATATAATCATCAACTCTATAAAAATAATATTGTCCACAATCATGGTACATTTCTTCCAAATCTTGAGATCTAGATGTACGGTATTGAGGCCATTTATATTCTATTTTTTCATCTTTCATAACCATCGAACGTTGAGGTGGAAAACCAAACTTTATTACCGGCATCAACATTATTCCATCATTTTCTTTAAATGTATCAAAACTATTTCTAAGTTTTTCTGCTGTTACAAATGGTGCAGTAGGATATATACATGCTGCATATTTAAATGTTTTTCCTATCTTCTTATATTCTTGAAAAACTTCCATAAGAACATCTGCTGTAGTTGAATAATCGTCTGATGTATCTGGACTTCTAAAAAATGGTACACATGCACCTGCTTTAATAGAAATGTCAGCTATTTCTTTGTCATCTGTAGATACCATTACCTCATCAAAGATATTAGATTCAAGCGCTGCTTTAATAGAATATTCTATTATAGGTTTTCCACAAAATTCTTTTATGTTTTTTCTAGGTATTCTTTTACTTCCACCTCTTGCTGTTATAATTGCTATACTATTCATTCATATTCCCCCCATAAACAAAATCTATACTTATTTAAAAATTTCTACAGCAAGCGTATATGCTATTTTTTCTACGCCTTTTCCGTCAAAATCCCTTTTTATATGATCAATTTTTACTTTTTGATTCTCATATTCATAAATTATTTTTTTTATATATTCAACTAACTTTTCACATCTATTACAATCCACTTTTTTAAAATCACTACTTCTAATATCACCAAACCAATTTATGTATTCATTCAATCCTTTCGCATCATGCTGATTATCTGCAATTGCAAATACTATACAAGGAATAGCTAAAGCCATCACTTCAAATACTGTCGTTCCACCAGTTGTAATAATTAAATCCATTTTAGCCATAAGATTTGATAAATCTAATATGTTTTCATATATATATATATTATTATAAATCATTGAAATATTTTTTAATTTATAAACCATTTCTTCTTTAAAATATGGTCCGATAATTACATGAATTTTAATATTTTTTAAATTGTTTAGTTTTTGAGTTAATATTGGTGTAGCTTTATAATAATCAGACCCTCCAACTGTTAATAGTATATTTATTACTTTTTCGTTCAGTTCTTTTTTTCTTTTGGTTATAAATTCTGTTCTTACAAATGAATAATTAATTCCACATAATAATTTTGTACTCCTAATTCCCCTATTATAATACAATTCTTTATCCGCACTAATATTCGGATTAACAATTGCTGCAACTTCTACAGCACATTCAGATTTTCCATCTATAACAACTAATTTTATATATTTTTTTAAGTTTATATAATAAAAATCCGTTGCAAAGTAGCTGTCTACAATAAATAAATCCGCATTAGTTTTATGAATAATTTGAATTGTTTCTAATAATTCAGAATTCATATCATTCACATTATCTTTTAAAACTATCATCTCAAAACCATTTTGTTCAATTATGGATTTTACATTTTCATTTCTACAAACAAAATACACACGTATTTGATAATCTCGTAATTTTCTTGCTAATGTTATGCATCGCATAACATGTCCCATTC
>NZ_CAKVKB010000296.1 GCF_934754915.1 uncultured Clostridium sp. | reverse complement strand
CATTATCATGTCCTCCGACTATTCTTTTTTGTTTATAAAATCAAAGTCGGAAGGCTTTATGTTAGACATATATTCAAAATTAATCTATATGTTTGTTTTAAGGCATAAAAAATGCCGACAAGCGAATATTTGCTTATCGGCAGTCTCACTATACTTTCGGATTCATTTTATATATGACATTATTAAATTGATTCCAGATATTAATCCATAAAAGAAATGATTTCAAATTTGTACATTTTAATTTTTTTACAACACCCTCTATACGATATGCTTTGCCGAATATATTTTCTTTCGTTCTGAAAGCGTATCGGAAAAAGAGTAAGCGGTAAAGGAGAAAAAATGTCGCTTAAAATACAAAATAGAAACTGTCTGACGCAATATTTTTTCTGATAACGACTTTTATAAATAAACCTCCGATTTATCCTTGACAGCTTCCTCTTTTTCCGATGGGGATCGGGCGTCGAAAGAAAAATTTTCGGCAAATGCATATCGTATCTGTTTTTATTATTTTCCACTGAGTTTGGATTCAGTTGGGGTAAATCGGGGTTTTACCGAGGCTGAGTTTCTTACTTTTTCCGAAAAAAAGAGTTACGATAAATTTATAAAAATTTTTAGGAGGTGTCAACAAATGACAAACAATAACACACAAGAACTTTTCTCTTCATACCCCGATATTTTATCGCTGGAAAACCTTATGGAAATGCTCCAAATCGGAAGAGTATTTGCATATAAACTTGTAAAAAGTAAAAAGGTTAAAGCAATTAAAATCGGAAGAGAGTACAAAATCACAAAAGCAAGCGTTATAGAACTATTTAAAAAAGGAGCATAAGAAATGACCGGAAATTTAACGTTAAGAAATGGTCTTTGGTATTGTGTTTTGTATTATAAAACACAGGACGGGACACACAAGCAAAAATGGATATCCACAGGACTTAAAGAACGAGGCAACAAAAAAGAAGCTCAACGCATCCTGCAAGAAAAGATCGCAGAATTCGCTAATCTTGAAAACAAATCGGCAGAAAAACCCTTAACAAATACAAATGAAGGGAAAATACGTTGGCTTGTCTGGTTGCAAGATTATATTACAGGCATCAAAGAAACACTATCCCCATATGTATTTTATATTTACAATACTTCGTATATGGGCATTTTTAAACTTTACTGGGAGGAAACAAATCCATATCTCGAAGATATGAAAACGGAAGATATAATTAGCTTTTATAACTATTTAAAAGACGAAAGAAAAGTTAAAAATATAACCGTCAAGCATTATTCGAATATATTACGCCCGGCAATAAAAAAGGCATACGTTGAAAAACGACTTGCAGAAAATATTTATGATTTTATGCCCGCTATAAAAAGAGAACGTTCTCACGTTTCGTTTTATGATCAGAACGAGCTTGAAATACTCTTAAGTGCTGTAAAAAATGAAAAAATCGGATTACCGATCAAAATATTGGCATATTACGGGTTTCGGCGCTCAGAGCTTTTAGGGCTTCGCTGGGAGGCTATAGACTTTACAAATAAAACAATTTCGATAAATCATAAAGTTATAGTTTCACAAAAGGAAGTATATCTCACAGACACGCTTAAAACAGCTTCGAGCGCAAGAACCTTACCGCTTATGCCTGATATTGAAAAAGAACTTCTCAAATGGAAAGAACAACAAAAGAAGGATGAGGAATACTGGGGCGAAGCTTATAATAAGAAATATATCGGCTATATATTTCTTCATGAAACCGGCGATTTAATGCTTCCGGATTATCTTTCTCACGCGTTTCAAAAAGTGCTGAAAAAGAACAACTTGCGACATATACGATTGCATGATTTAAGACATTCCTGCGCATCGCTGCTTCTTGCAAACGGAATACCTATGAAAGAAATTCAGGACTGGTTAGGTCATTCAGACTATAACGTAACGGCTAATACATACAGCCACCTGGATTTTTCTATGAAAGTTCAATCGGCTGAGAAAATTTCCGCAGCACTCGGTAAAAAAGACACAAAGGAAAACAAAATTCAGGAACTTAAAATAAAATTAAAAGATGCGGGAATATCCTCGGTTGACGAACTGATAAAATTACTCAAGGACTAATGAAACATTTAATAAAAATAGCAAGCAAACTCGGCATACTCCGAAAATTGCTTGCTATTTTTATTTTAGCCGAAGGAAACCTCAGCAAAAACGCACTATGAAAACTTAAAAAATAATATTTGTACTTATATGGATGCTGT
>NZ_CAKVKB010000295.1 GCF_934754915.1 uncultured Clostridium sp. | reverse complement strand
TCATTTTCTACGACAACCTGTGCTCCCTTTCTCGTATCGGCATTGATAATGATCGGTGCTTTCAGATTTGCGGTCATCTGTATCGCATCCTGCGGAACGGTAAGTAGCAGAAGGATTACAATGGATTGATGATGCTATTAATGCAACTAAAGATTATCATAAAAATAAATTATCTTTAGAAGAACTAAATGGATTCGTAGAAGAAATTTCAGAAGCTTTGGAAAATGAAGATTACATATTAGTAAGTGATTTATTTGCTTATGAAGTTACGCCCATAATAGAAAAATTACATTCAGATTTAAAGTCGTATGTATAAAGAAAAAAATATTTAATTAAAGAAGTAATTAGAAATCGTCTAATTACTTCTGTTTATATAAATAGGAGAAAAATATGTATTGTTTAGAAAGAAGTAAAAATGGATTATACACATTAAAATACAATGAGAAATATATACATAGTAAATATGATCCTGTAAAGGAAGCACAGAAATTTGTAGAAAATAGTATTAAACTGACTAATAAAAATAAAATTTTAGTTTATGGATTAGGATTAGGATATCATATAATTGAACTTTTAAAAAAAACTAATGCAATAATATTTATATTTGAGTGGAATTGCGAATTAATTAAATATTGTAAAAAAATTAATAAAGATATTTTTAGAAATAATAGAGTTATATTAATAAGTAGAACGAATAGAAATTTTTATACTTTATTAAGTGAAATATTGGACGAGACTGGAGAATTGTTAATTCATAGACCTTCTTTAGAAACCATAAAGGATGAAAATCAAGATTTATATAATTTATTGAATGATTTTTCAATTAAAAAACAACTGATTAAAATTACTGAAAATAGTAATAATAAGTATGAAGAAAATTATCAAATGAATAAAAAAATTTTATGCAAAAATATTAAAGAGTTTATAAATACAACAAAACTACATACAAAAAACATACTTATTACAGCTGCTGGACCTTCTTTAGATAATGAATTAAAAATATTAAAAGAAAACCGTGAGAAGTTTACCATATTTACAGTGGGAAGTGCATTAAGAACTATTATTGAAAACGAAATATATCCAGATGCTATATTTTTAATAGATGGAGGTGAGGAAATAAAAAAACAATTTATAGGATTCGAAAATTTGGATATTCCGCTATGTTTTTCAGCATATGCATCAAATGAAGCTGTAAAAATTTATAATGGACCTAAATATATATTTAATGATAGTGAAGAATTCCAAATTAAAACGGGTGGAACAGTGGCAATAGCTGCTTTGGATATAGCAATAAAATGTTCTCCTAAAGAAATTATTTTTGTAGGACAAGATTTGGCATTAATAGAGGGAAAAAATCATACAAAAGCTTATGAAAAAATGCATAAAGATAAACAGGAAAATCAATATAAATTAATAGATGTTCCTGGAGTAAATGGAAAAAATGTTAAGACTATTCAATCATATATTCTTTTTAGAAATTCTATAGAAAGAATTATAAAAAATAATTCTAATATACGATTTATAAATTGTAGTAACGGAGCTATGATTGATGGAGCAAAAAGCAGTAGTTTGCAAATGTATTTAGCAAAATAAGATTGGTTTGAAAGGATAAAATAATGAAGAATATAATAATGAAGAATATAATAGTGTATAAAGGCAATAGCCAATATAATGTTTTAAATTATTTTGCAGAAAGCTTAGCAAGAGAATTAAATTTATTACATCCTACAATATGTTTAGACTTGTCTAAAGATAACTCAGAAAAAAGATTAATTAGCGAAGCTGATAATGGGATTGAATTAATTTGCTAAAAAATTACTATTTTTATATTTTGAAAATTAAGTAGATAAATGGAGAAAGTTATATATGAATAATAATTATGAAAATATTTTAAATAGAAAATTGGAAAGAATATACAAATTCAGAAAAAAGAATAATGAAGAAGAAGCTTGTATTGAATATTACAATTTAGTATTAGAATTTGAAAAGTTAAAATTTAAAGATATAAATAAATTATATTATGAATGTGGTATTTTGCTATTTAATAATCATTACTATGAAGATAGTGTGATTTTGTTATCAAAAGCATATTCTAATCAATATATGAAGAAGGAAATAAAAAAATTTATATTTGAAAATTTTATCGAACCTAATAGAGAAGAATTTTATGAGAGTTTTAAAATTAATAATGAAAAATGCAAGGAGAAATATTTTGAGAGATTTGACATTGCATATGAAG
>NZ_CAKVKB010000294.1 GCF_934754915.1 uncultured Clostridium sp. | reverse complement strand
GAGCTGGCAGAGGTACTTATTGAAACAATAAGCTTTAATGATGCCTATGAAAATTTCTATCATGGTTTTGTAACAGGAGTTCTTTCTGGTATGAAGGGATATACTGTAAAATCTAACAGGGAATCTGGAAACGGCAGGGGAGATATATTCATAAGACCAGTAACAAGGCGTAAAGCAGCTATAATACTTGAACTTAAAGTATGCAAGAGTTTTAATGAACTTGAAAAAAGAGCAGATGATGCTTTAAGACAGATAGAAGAAAAGAAATATGAGATGGAATTAAAAGATGATGGTTATAATAATGTGATAAAGTATGGAATATCATTTTTTAAGAAGGATTGTCTTGTTAAAATGAAATAATAATTCTATCTTTTTTTGGTTTTTGTAAAATGTTAAAATAAACACGACACATAGTTGTCGTGTTTATTTTGATATTATACAGATAAGGAGTTCATATGAAAATAGATAGACTTATTGGAATTCTCACTATTTTATTGCAAAAAGATCATACAACTGCTCCTGAATTAGCAGAAAAATTTGAAGTATCTAGAAGAACCATTAATCGTGATATTGAAGATTTATGCAAGGCTGGAATACCTATTCATACAATACAGGGAGCAGGCGGCGGAATAAAGATTATGGATGGATATGAGATAGATAAGACACTGCTTACATTGAAGGATATGCAGATGATTATGGCAGGCCTCAGAAGTTTGGATAGTGTAAGTGGTACTAAGTATTACAGTCTTCTTATGGAAAAAATTAATCCAGGGGCATCTGATTTTATCAGTGGAAGGGATTCTATTTTGATTGATCTTTCTTCTTGGAATAAAGATTTAATTTCAACTAAAATAGCTATAATTCACAGTGCAATTGAAGAAAGAAAATATATTTTTTTTCAATACTATGCACCTAAAGGTGAAAGCCTTAGAAAAATTGAACCATACTATTTAATTTTTAAATGGTCCAGCTGGTATGTATGGGGATGGTGTATTGATAGAGAAGACTTTAGGCTTTTTAAACTTAATCGTATGAATGAGATAGTAATTGATGAAACAGAGTTTAAGCAAAGAAAAGTTGAAATGCCGGATTTATCAATTAGAAAGATGTTTCCTGGAAGGATTAAAGTAAGGGCCTTGTTTAATCCAGAAGTAAAATGGAAAGTGGTTGAAGAATTTGGACCTGACTGTTATGAAACAACTGAAGATGGGAAAATGCTTTTTCATGGAGAATATACAGATATGGAGAATCTTATTTCATGGATGCTTACGTTTGGTGATAATGTAAAAGTTATAGAACCTGAATGTGTAAAAGATGAACTCCTTAGAATTGCTGAAAATATAAAAGACATTTATAAGAAGGATGAAAGTCAATTACAAAATTAGTCAGGAGGCAGATAAAATGAAATTAGATGGATTTGGAATTATGGTAGATGATATGTCAGTTATGATCAGGTTTTACCGAGATGTACTTGGATTTGAAATCAAAGAAGATGAAAATACATCCAATGTTTTTCTGAAGAAGGATGGAATACTTTTTCTGCTTTATAGAAAAAAAGATTTTGAAAAGATGACAAACAGTAAATTTTCATATTGTAAAGGAATTAATGGGCATTATGAAATCGCTTTAAGTGTAGAAAATTATGCAGAAGTGGATAAAACTTATAAAGAGGTAGTGAAAGCAGGAGCAGAAAGTGTAATGGAACCGACAACAGAACCATGGGGACAGAGAACATGTTATATTGCTGATCCAGAAGGAAATTTAATAGAAATTGGTTCATTTGTAGAATAGCAGATGATGAATTTAAGTACAGATTTCTATAAAATTAAAGAAGGTCTAAATAAATAATAAAGTTTGAAATTTATTGAACACATAAAAAGGAGAGGAATTATGAATAAGGAATGGTCAGAGCTGAACAGGAATATGCAGTTACAGTTAAAAAAGGAAGCAACATTTTATGAGGGATTAGAGACACTTATGCTGTTGAGGAATAAATTAATGGATGAAGCAGACAGTTTCAAATTGCAGCTTAGCAGAGATGAATTTAATGCAATTCCTTATATAAACCAAAATGGATATCATAACAAAACAATTGCATATTCTCTTTGGCATATATTCCGAATTGAAGACATTGTTGCACATACACTTATTGCTGATAATGAGCAGATTTTCTTTAAAAATAAATATAAAGAACGTATTGGAAGTCCTATTATTACAACAGGAAACGAATTAATAAAGCAGCA
>NZ_CAKVKB010000293.1 GCF_934754915.1 uncultured Clostridium sp. | reverse complement strand
GAAATTTCTAAAAATGGTACAAACGTAACAACATACATACGTGAAATTAATGAACTTCCAAGTAAATATGATGCTTGGACAATAACATATTTAAATAACGGATATTACAAAATAAGCCAAAAAGACACTAACCTTTGTCTTGATGTTGCTGACGCATCGCTATATGCAGGAGCTAATGTTCAAATTGTAAATGATAATGGTGCACCTGCACAACAATGGTCAATTATTCCAACTGAAACTGGATATAAACTTCAATCAAGATGTAATTCATTCGTTCTTGATATTACAAATGGAAGAATAGAAAGCGATACAAATGTTATGGTATGGGAAAACAATGAACAAAGAACACAAAGGTTTGGTTTCATTCCATGTGGAACAGATAAAGATAGAGTTATTGAAGATGGAACTTATAAGATAAACTCAAGTATTTCTAGTTTATATGCTCTTGATGCTGATGGTGCAGGTGCAAAAAACGAATATAAAAATGGTACTAACATACAATTATGGACTGATGATAATGATGACTATTTTAAGATAATCTATGTCGGAAATGGATACTATAAAATACAAGAAGTAGTTTCAGGTCTATATGTTGAGGTAATCAATGATGGAAATACTTTAGATACACAAGCTAATATTCAATTATATGAAGATAGCAATAGTTTAGGTCAATATTGGAAGATAAGAAAAAACACCAATGATACTTATACATTTACTTCTATATTAAGTGGTTATAATCTTGATTTGTCAGATGGAAAAACTATACAGAGGCAAAATATTAGTCAACATTTTAATAATGATTCTACAGCACAGCAATGGATATTAAAACTTGTTGGTTATGTAATGTCAGAAAGTGAGGGTGCAGGACAAACTATACCTAATGGAGACTATTGGATTTTATCGGCACTTAGCAAAAACTTTTGGATTGATATTCCAGGAGACGAAATTTCTAAAAATGGTACAAACGTAACAACATACATACGTGAAATTAATGAACTTCCAAGTAAATATGATGCTTGGACAATAACATATTTAAATAACGGATATTACAAAATAAGCCAAAAAGACACTAACCTTTGTCTTGATGTTGCTGACGCATCGCTATATGCAGGAGCTAATGTTCAAATTGTAAATGATAATGGTGCACCTGCACAACAATGGTCAATTATTCCAACTGAAACTGGATATAAACTTCAATCAAGATGTAATTCATTCGTTCTTGATATTACAAATGGAAGAATAGAAAGCGATACAAATGTTATGGTATGGGAAAACAATGAACAAAGAACACAAAGGTTTGGTTTCATTCCATGTGGAACAGATAAAGATAGAGTTATTGAAGATGGAACTTATAAGATAAACTCAAGTATTTCTAGTTTATATGCTCTTGATGCTGATGGTGCAGGTGCAAAAAACGAATATAAAAATGGTACTAACATACAATTATGGACTGATGATAATGATGACTATTTTAAGATAATCTATGTCGGAAATGGATACTATAAAATACAAGAAGTAGTTTCAGGTCTATATGTTGAGGTAATCAATGATGGAAATACTTTAGATACACAAGCTAATATTCAATTATATGAAGATAGCAATAGTTTAGGTCAATATTGGAAGATAAGAAAAAACACCAATGATACTTATACATTTACTTCTATATTAAGTGGTTATAATCTTGATTTGTCAGATGGAAAAACTATACAGAGGCAAAATATTAGTCAACATTTTAATAATGATTCTACAGCACAGCAATGGATATTAAAAACAATATTTTCTAATATTAAAGGTGATTGTAATAATGATGGACTAATTTCAATTACTGATATACTTATACTAAAAAAATATATTCTAAATATTGAGGTTGTAATTCCTAATCCTCAAGTGGCAGATATAAATAGTGATGGTATGGTTAATGTTATCGACCTTATTATTTTAAAGAATAAATACATTAATAGCTTTTAAGAGTTAAGAATTTTGATTATAAATAATTAAAACATACTTGTTCTTATCCAATATAAAACTATTTAGTGTACCCTAAAGTAATACTCTATAAGGATATAATATTTGTAATGTTAGGATTGCAATATGTTCTAACATTGCAAATTTAATAATACCTATTGCTTTTTATGTTCCATATGTGGTATAATGATATTCATGGGAGCGTGATTGACTATGAACTTAGCCTACATAAGAGTATCCAGTGTTGACCAAAATGAAATTCGTCAAAAAGAAGCATTAA
>NZ_CAKVKB010000292.1 GCF_934754915.1 uncultured Clostridium sp. | reverse complement strand
CTTTTAATACCTGCATTCCATAAGTATCGTCAATATTTATTAATTTTATACTGCTTCTTTCGAACAATTTAAATTTTGCAGCATAGTAATTTTCAAATGTTTTATGAAAATCAAGATGATCTCTTGTAAGATTAGTAAAAATAGAACATTCAAAATGTATTCCATATACCCTGTCTAAAGCAAGTGAATGTGAAGATACCTCCATAACACAGTATTCTGCTCCTTTATCTACCATGTGAGCAAATAACTCCTGAAGTTCCAAAGACTCTGGTGTTGTTCTTTCTGTATGAATTTTTTCACCACATACAAAATTTGCAATTGTTCCTATAAGTCCAACCTTTTTCCCTGCACTTTCTAAAATATCTTTTATCATAAATGCTGTAGTTGTTTTTCCATTAGTCCCTGTAATGCCTATTATCTTCATCTTTTTTGAAGGATTATCATAGTAGTTAGCTCCCATAACAGCTAAAGCTTTTCTTGTATCTGCACATTTTATGATTGTCACAGACTTATCATTAACCTCTATATCATCTTGAATTACAATAACACTAGCTCCATTTGAAATGGCTTTTTCAGCATATTTATGGCCATCTGTTGCATATCCTTTCACACATACAAATATATCATTTTTTTCTACTTTTCTGCTGTCATAATTTATTTTTTCAATTTCCTTGTCATCATTCCCTTGCAAAAGTTCATAATCAAGACCATTTAAAATATTTTTTAAATTCATGTCATCCTCTCCTAACTTTGATTTTATACATAAATCAGTGGAGAGTTAAAAGTGGATAATTGACAGAATTCAAACTGTCAACTCTCAATTTTTAACTATCAGCACTTCTATGTTATTAATCTTATCTTTTAAAAATATAGCATGTGAGCATGAGCCCACACGCTACCATTTATAATTATGATTATAATTTAATCTTTATAATCTAAACTTAATGTCAACTTAATAGATGTTCCTTTTGTTATTACTTCACCTTGAACCACATTCTGATTTTTAACCAGTCCATTACCTTCAAAAACTGGTACAAGTCCCAAATCTGTCAGTAACTGTTGAGCATCTTCTTTTGAATAACCTCTCACATCGGGCATTACAACATTATTATTATAATTCCCTTCATCATCTGTGTAAAGATTTATTTTTGAACCTTCTTTTACCTCATATCCTGGATATGGCGTTATTGATGTTATAACATCTCCATCACCTTTAATTTCACAATCAAGCTTAAGTTCTTTTAACTCCTTTTTTGCTTCATCCAATGTCATTCCCCTTAATTCTGGAACTACCACATCTCTTGGAATTTGGATTAAATTTTCATCTTTAAATTTTTCATCCATATAATTGAAAATATCAGTAAATAAAGTCTTTGCTGCTGGAGCCGCAACCTGTCCAGCATAATATGCACCATTACTTGGTTCATCCACTGTTATCATAACAGTTACCTTTGGATCGTCCACTGGAGCCATGCCTACAAATGAAGAAATATATTTTCCACAATACTTTCCATTTTCAACCTTTTGAGCAGTTCCAGTCTTTCCTCCAATATGATATCCTTGTATAAAAGTACTTTTACCAGAACCTTCTGTAACTACACCTTCAAGATATTTTCTCAATTCTGCAGTTTTTTCAGGACTTGCCACTTTTGTTTCTTTTGGTTTAAAAGTTTCATCCACAATAAAATTTCCATTTTCATCAGTATGGGTAACTTCTTTCATTACATGAGGTTGTATCAATGTTCCTCCATTTGCAACAGCATTTAAAGCTGTCATATACTGAACTGAATTTACAGTATTAGTCTGTCCAAATGCTATAGTTGCAAGATCCGCTTCTGTGACTTTTTCAACAGGTTTGACTATTCCTCGTGCTTCTCCTGGAAGATCAATTCCACACACTTTCCCAAATCCAAATTTTTTTATAGATTCACATAATTTTTCCTTTCCAATCATTTGACCAAGCTGAATAAAAGCTACATTGCATGAGTTCTTAATTATATCAGGGAATTTTTGTGCGCCATGCCCTTGTGTTCTCCAACACTTTGGATGAATCCCTCCTACTGCCATAGAACCATTGCAGAAAAAATCTGTATCTGCAGTTACTACTCCTTCTTCCATAGCTGTAATTGCTGTCACTACTTTAAATATAGAACCAGGTTCAAATGTATCATTAACAAGTCTATTTCTCCACATTTTATTTGTCTTTGATCAAATACTACCATATTAAATATGGTTTTTCAACTTTTCGCTTTATTAGCT
>NZ_CAKVKB010000291.1 GCF_934754915.1 uncultured Clostridium sp. | reverse complement strand
CTATTATCCCTATGCCAATTATACTCAATATAGCCGTCTGGCAATTGATTCCTATTTAATCTTATAAAACCTAATTTTTTCACATATTCATCTAGTGTAATGCCTTTTATTCTAGCAGTAGAGTGTAAGTTTATGTAAAATTTATCTTGAGAATTTATGTATATCTTATTTTCATAAACTACATACCTTTCTATAATAATTTTTCTATATTTGTCTTCAATACGCTCTCTATTAACTATTCTTTTATAATTAAACCCAAACTTATCTATAAGGGCCTCTTTAGAAATTTTTAAACTATTTAAATCTTTAAATACTTTTACATATTCAGGATTCTGTTTTCCATTATTAAGATGAATTGGTATTTTAACAATACCATCTGAATCTAAATTTTTTTTAAATATCTTATATAATCTATCTTCTATTTCATTCTCAATATTATAATATTTCAGCCCTATGAATGAATAATAATCGTCTATTGCCATATTATGTTTTTTCTTATTAACATTTATTATATTTTTTAATTCAGTATCCTCTATTCTGCATCTATCTTTTTCTCCATTCCATCTTCCAAAATACTTTATTTTATTGCATGCCCCTAATCTGTTCATCAAATGTATATCATTTTCATTATATTTATGATAACCTTTACTAGTTAACAAATCTCCTATCACTCCATCAGGATTTATAACACACTTTTTATCACCATGATAATCATACAAAATAGCAATGCCCTTTCCAAAATAAAATTTAATATTTATCTCTTCTGACACATATTCAACTTCAAAATTACTAATCATATTTATTATTAATTCTTGTATCTCATCTTCAAAATCTTCTTCATCTAAAGTAACACTTGAAAGTATATCATTACTTTTAATTTGCTGATCAATTATTTGTCTAGTTACTCCCAATAACTTAGCTATGTAAGAGATCTTTACATTGAAATTTTCTTTTAGTTGATTTATCAATGATATATTATACTTATTTCTATTAGCAAGAGGATTAAATAAAAATGATTTACTTATACATATATCATTATCAATGTTAATATCATTGAATGAATTATCTTTTAAATAGCTATTTCCTACATTAAAGCCCAATTTAAATAAATATTCTATACTGCTTATTCCATTTTTTGTACAGTAGTCATTGATAAATATATATACTTTCTGCTTTTTCTTCAATATATCACTAACCTTTGAAATATATTTATTAGGATATAATTTTTCTAAATATAATTTTATATTTTCTTCTGTCACCTTTTCTCCCCAGTCCTCAGTTGAATATATAAAACCTAGTTTAGCTAAATATTCTTTTTTAACAATATTTAATTCATTAATACGTCTATTGACCTTATTATTTAACTTCTTATTCTTATAGATGCCTGTAGCATTTTTATCTACAAAATAATCCAATAATTCTTTTTTTATTATTTCATCTATTTGTTCCACATCCATTCCCCCAATTTATGTAAAATACAAATATTAACAGTATAATTATATCATTTTTCCTTTATAATTTTAATTCTATTTTTATTATAAATATATATACTATCCTTTATATATTCTCTAACATAAGCCTGTGTTTCATTATATGCTCCAACTCTTACAATAGAAATCTCATAAATATTAAAATCAACTAATGACCTTTCCTTCATTCCATCCTTTCCTATATTCCATTTTGATTTTGGCTTATTAAATCCAAAACTAAATTCTCTTAACACTCCACTTTTGACTAATTCATAAACATCTCGTGAAAAACTTGTATCTGGTAGTATCGCTCTCATTTTTAATACATTATTTTCTTTATCCTCAACAAGTTCTAACGTATTTGATTTAATAGAAGCCAAAGGTAATGCTCTATTATCATGTTGATGCAAAAAGAATATATCTCCATTCTCTAAAGCTCTGTTAATAGCTCTTTCAAATACGCCTTCATTTATCTTCTCTCTGAACTTTCCCCCTATTGGCTTTGACCATTGCCCTATATTATTTACAACACCTTCAATAATCATGGCTTTTTCATCTTCAACAGTTCTTACTTCATTTACTGCTCTGTATTCTATTATCCTCACCTCCCTTCAATGGCTCACTATTAACTCCAACAACTTCACCATTTTCATTTATAATGCAGGTTCCACTCATAACTATTGGTCTATCCATTCCTTTTAAATGATTCCAATTCATCTTTCTTCTTGCTTCATTTACTGTAATAAGTGAACCTTTAACTGCATTTGCATACATTAATATTTCTTTTTCTGGAGTAGTTCTAAGCATATTCT
>NZ_CAKVKB010000290.1 GCF_934754915.1 uncultured Clostridium sp. | reverse complement strand
AGCTTTGACCACTCAATAAGTCAATCGGATGTTTTCTCTCATTACCCGCTGTAATAACATGTAATTCATTGTCTGAATAGCTATCTTTAATTACTTTAGCGTATTTCAAATAATTTGTATAATCATTATCCTCTAAAATATCTGTTAATCCAAAATCATTTTTTATATTAAAACATTCATGAATGTGTGGATCCTTTATATTACAATCCAACAATAACACTTTTGGTGTGTTTGCCACAAAACAATATGCCAAATTAATTGAAACCGTTGTAGCCCCTGCTCCATGCTCTACACCAGTTAAACATACACTATGAATATGTGGATGTTTTTCATTATATTCAATATTAGTACGTAGTTTTCGATATGCTGAACTACTCGATATATTATGTTCCATTATTTTCTCCTATTTCTTCAATGGTATTTCAGCTAAAACATCTACCCCTAAAAACATTTCAGCTTCCTCCGCATTTCTTAAATGTTTATCGAATAAGAAACGTAAAACAACTATACCCATACTACCTACTAAACCAACGAAAGTTCCAATCAAAGTATTCTTTTTAACATTCGGACTCACTGGTGTAGTATTGATTTGTGGCTCATTCATTGTAGTTACACTACTTAAGTTTAATTCAGACACCATTAACTTTCTAAATTCGTTTACAACATTTTTGACAATACGATACGATAATTTAGGATTGTTTGTAGTAGCCTTAATATTGTAATTATACGTATTATTTGAATCTCTTGTTACTTCAATACTCTCTACTAACCCTGAGCTTTCAACACCAACCGCATTACTCACTTTATCTAGCACCTTACTCCCAGTTAAATAAGAAGTATAATCCAAAGAAGTTTCTGCCGGTACAATTGTAATATCTGTACTTGATGTATAACTTTTAGGTAAAATGAATTGTGAAACGCCAAACACAACCACTCCACACAATAAAGTTATTTTTACAATAAACTTTATATTTTTAATTATATCCTTCAATAGCTCTATCAAATCAATTTCCATTTCATCATTCATATAATCGTTATTCATAAATTATTTCCTTTCTATACTGCTCCTCTACCATATAGCACTTGTTTAATAGTTTTAAATAACAATGTCACATCCAACCAGAATGACCAGTTTCTATAATAATATTCATCCAACAATAAACGATGTTCAAAATCAACATCACTCCTTCCATGACTTTGCCACATACCCGTAATACCAGGTTTACATGCGATAACATCATAATAATAGTCACCCATATCCGGTCTTTCTTTAGGCAAATATGGACGTGGACCAATTAAAGACATTTGACCTAATAACACATTAATGAATTGTGGAAACTCATCTAAGCTCTTTTCACGTAAAAACTTACCAGCACTTGTGATACGCGGATCATTCACTAATTTTTTATTCTTTGTATATTCTTCTCGAATGACTGGATCTTTTTCCATTAACTCTTCTAGAATCTTATCAGCACCAATTACCATAGTGCGATATTTAAACATTTTGAATTCTTTACCATTCTTACCAATACGATTCTGTGTAAAGAAAATAGGACCTTTATCTCCTTCTTTACGGTTTTTAATAAAGACAAAGATTGTCAATGGTATTAATAATAATAAACCACATAATCCAGCACAAATGTCCATAATACGTTTTAATGCATAAGATAAGAAATGTTCTAAGCCACGAGAATTAGAAATCATTAAGATTCCATCAAAATCTTCAACCTTTGTATCAAAAGTTACTAAGCCATTTACTAGTGGTAAATATTTAATAACATCGACTTTATTTTTAAACACTTCAAACACAGCATTTAAATCTTCACTATCCATCTCAGGAATCGCAATCAATACAGTATCAATATTTTTTTCTTTGATTACTGAACAAATTGAATCTAAATCAAACGTTTTATTCACATCTACTACTTGTTCCTGCTGAATATACTTAACTCGATTTGATTTATTACAATTCACAAATCCAACCACATCTAATAAAGAATATCCATTTCCTCTACAAACATACTCTAATTTTTCAGCAGTATGACCAATACCAACAATTAATGTATTATGTTTAAACCATTTTCTAAATGCTTTATGAGAATATCTAGAGTTACATCCAGCAAAAACAAATAAAACACATGTTAATAATACAAACCCAAAGAATTTCTTTATAGTCCAAGTACTAATTGGGAAAACAAGAAAACTTCCAATAAAGAAGCCTATATGACTTAATATAATCAAACGAATTTCATCATACATTAATAAAACTTTTCCTTGATATCTTCCAATCAGTATTTGCATTAAAAAATA
>NZ_CAKVKB010000289.1 GCF_934754915.1 uncultured Clostridium sp. | reverse complement strand
TTCTCTAGTTTTCTTTTTAATATAATGTAATTAGCAATTATATGTTATGAAAGGAAAGTGCTGATAAAATCTATTAAACAGCACATTAAACAGTATATAAGATATTTATAAAGAGGTGATGATATGGGGAAAATTAATATATATAATTCAGATGGGCGAGTACTTACTTCAAAGATTATAAATCAGATAAATAAGGCTGTATCCACAAGAAATGGTGAAAATATAACTTTTATAATCCAAAATAGTATACTTGTTAAAATTGAAGAATAAAGAATAATAAATATTAATGACATTGGAAAATTATAATAGTAAAATTTAATATATATATTACATTAAGAAATAAGGAGAATATATATGAAAAGGACATATATAAAAGATTCAAGGATATCTGAATTAGAGAATAAAATTAAAAAGGGAGAAAAAAATGCATTACAAAACTTCTGGAATATAATAGAAGCAAAAGGAGCCCCTCTAATAGAAGATATTAATGGGGACTTTGAAAATAAACTTGTTACTATAATTTATAAAGAAGTTAAAAAACTTAGTAATGTAGTTTTGATACCTCCAGTTGGAATGAGAAAACTTGAAAATTGTGTTCTTGAAAAACTTGAGAACACTGATTTATGGTATATTTCATATATTGTGCGAAAAGATGTGAGCTTTACATATCAATTTTCTATAAATGATCCTATGGACAATGATTGGAACAGAAGATGGAGGAATGTAGAAGGTGATAGGTTTAATCCTAATAAATTAAAATATATAGATAAATTAAATGGAAATGAAATGCTTGTTCCTTATGTAACACTTGAAAATGCAAAAGAAAGAATCTATATAAAAAGAAATAAGGCATATAATAATGGAAAGCTTCATGAACATGAAATATATAGTGATATTCTAAAAGAAAAGAGAAAATTCAGTGTATATACACCATATAATTATGATAACTCTTTAAAAGAGAAAGAAAAGCTTTATGGAGTCCTTGTTCTTAATGATGGATTTGAATATATAAACCTTTTGAATGGATTAAATGTTCTTGATAATCTTATTGAAATGAAAAAAATCTCTCCAATTATAGCTGTTTTTATTGAATCAACAAAAAATAGAACTGAAAACCTTCAGTGTAGTGATAAATTTACAGACTTTATAGGAAAAGAGATTATGGAATATTTAAAAAAGCATTACAATGTAAGTGAAGATCCTAGAAAAAATGTTATTGGAGGATATAGTCTTGGAGGACTTGAAGCATCATATGTAGGATTAAGATACTCAAATATATTTGGAAATGTACTCTCACAGTCAGGTTCATATTGGTATAAAACGAAAGAGTATGACAAGCCACATGTATTATGGATAAATGATCAATTCTCTAAAAAGAAAAAACTCCCATTAAAATTTTATATAAATGTTGGAGTAATTGAACCAAAGATTTCAATGAAAAATACAAATATATCTTTTAGTGATTATCTTAAAAATAAAGGTTATGAAGTGCATTTTGAGGAATTTGGAAGTGGACATGATCACATTTATTGGGGAGAAACATTAGCTGATGGACTTATATATCTTATTGGGAATGAGAAAGAGTAATTAAAATTCAATTTATGGTGTTTTTTAGACTATCTTTAAATATTTAGAAGTAAAAAACTAAAGTATTTTGAGTACATAAAGATATTATATTTATAATATCAGAATATGATATATGTTTAATAAAAATATACCATTAATACAACTAACTCAATACTTAACGCTTAAAAATAAAAAACATTTAAATATGTTTATAATATTAACTTGAATAAATGCTATGATAATGTTAACATAATAAATATAAATAAAGTTAAAAAAGGATGTGACTAAATGGAAAACAAACAATTCCCAAAGGACTTTTTATGGGGAAGTGCTACAGCCGCTTATCAAATAGAAGGTGCTTATCTTGAAGGTGGAAAAGGATTATCTGTATGGGATGAATTTGTAAGAATCCCAGGAAAGACATTTAAAGGAACTAATGGTGATGTAGCTGTTGACCATTATCATAGATACTTAGAAGATATTAAATTAATGCATGAGATGGGATTAAAAGCATATCGTTTTTCAATATCATGGCCAAGAATTTATCCAGAAGGAAATGGACAAGTTAATGAAGAAGGATTAAAATTCTATGAAAATATAATTGATGAATGTATAAAATATGGAATTGAGCCAATGGTAACTATATACCACTGGGATCTTCCAAAAGCATTACAAGACAAATACAATGGATGGGAAAGCAGAAATATAATTGATGACTTCGTTAATTATGCTACAACTTTATTCAAGAGATTTGGAGATAAAGTAAAGTATTGGATAACTTT
>NZ_CAKVKB010000288.1 GCF_934754915.1 uncultured Clostridium sp. | reverse complement strand
GGTTTGAATTATTTCTGGCTTACATTTCCCATAACAGAAATTATGACTACAATTGTAGGTTTCATTTTGTATAAGAAATTTTATCTTGCAGAAAAAGCATCCCTCTCTGCTCATAGTATGGAAGTGTCTTAATAAGTAAAAAAATTATGCCGTATATTTTGAATATTTCTATAATTCAATATACGGTATTTATTATGCTTAAATTTACCATATATACATTTCAATTGACAATGAAGAATTAAATCTTTCTAAGATTTCTTTGATATTTTTGTGTTAGATATAGTTTTAATTTTTCAATATATATGATATTAATTTCTTTCGAAAATCTTTCGGAATTTAAATAATCTATCTTAAAAAATCTATAGTATAATTAATATATGAAATTTATTTCTATTAATTGTATGCTGCAAAATTAGAATTACGTTTATCGTATTTTATTAATTTCAGCATATATAGTAGACAAAAAATTAAAAACAGAAGGGGAGCTATAATGAAAAATTATAATATTTTAATAGTAGATGATGATAAGAACATAGCTGAAGCTATTGAGATATATTTAAAAAATGAGGGATATAATGTTTTTAAAGCTTATGATGGAGTAGAAGCATTAAATATTCTAAAAGAAAATACCATTCATCTTATACTAATGGATATAATGATGCCTAACATGGATGGAAACAGGGCTACATTGAAAATACGAGAAGAAAAGCAGATTCCAATAATAATGCTTTCAGCTAAATCTGAAGATACAGATAAAATTTTAAGTTTGAATTTTGGTGCAGATGATTATATCACAAAGCCATTTAATCCACTTGAACTTATTGCAAGAGTCAATTCTCAAATAAGAAGATATACTAAATTTTCAGGTTTTAATGAGGAAAGTATGGATAATATTATAAAAATAGGAGCATTGACTATAAACAAAGAAAGCAAAACTGCAACAGCAGAAGGACAGGAATTAAAATTAACTCCAATTGAATTTAAGATATTTGAATTGCTTATGGAAAATCCTAATAAAGTATTTTCTATTGAAGAAATATATGAAAAAGTTTGGAATGAAACTGCCGTAGGAAATCTTGATACTGTTGCAGTTCACATAAGGCACCTTAGAGAAAAAATAGAAATAAATCCAAAGGAGCCAAGATATTTAAAGGTGGTGTGGGGAATTGGATATAAAATTGAAAAAAGATAAAAAAAATAATTTTAAGATAGATTATAATTTGTTTATATGGTTTCTAGCTTTTTTAATACCAGTTATACCTATAGTATATTCTTTTTTATATAATGAAGTTTCAGAAATGCTAAGTAATGGAATCTTATTATTAATGGCTATATTAATTTTTTATGCTATCTGTAAGATAAAATCAAAAGATATATATCTAAAGAACAATGTTATCAATATATATTTTGAAAAAGTATACTTAGAGATAAAAATTTTATTATTGTCATTGCTGGTGTTTTTAATAGATTTAATATATTCATATACAGGTGAATTGAGTTATTCAAATGGTGGAAATTTATTTTCTATTGAAATCTTTACTTTTGAACAGACTGTTTATTTGGGTATGATTATATTATCAGCTATCATAAGTTATGTTTTTATATATACTTGTATTAAACATAATACTTTAAATAATGTGGAAGAGTTAAAAGAGTACTTTAAGAAAAATTCATTATATATAAAAGCTTTAAACTTCTATAGAAATAATATTTTCATCGAAATAAAACTGCTATTTTGGGCAGCATCTATACTTGTATGTATATGGTGGTATGATGAATTTTGGTTTGGTTTTGATATTGTAGAAGATTTGTTATTTTTATGTATTCTTTTATGTAATTTTGTCATGTTCTATGAACTGATAAGAAATCTGGCTTATATAAATAAGATTGGATTAAATATTTTTTTAGACAAAAATTCACTTATAAGATATATTCGCAGTCATAATAGAGCTTTTAATAAAAAGTCATTACAGATAATAAAAAATGTGTTCATATGGATAAAAAAAATATTTGCAGATATATCAAAAATTATATTTAATAAATCATTTTCTGTAAGAAGATACATTACTTCTTTTATTATAATAGCATATGTATTATTAACATGCTGTATCTTTTATATGTATAAAAAATTTAAAATAACTGAGGTATTCAAATATTATGATGAGCAAATATTAATAGTTTTTATTGCAATTATAAGTTTAGCAGTCATCATATTCATACACTATTTTATCCTTGAAAGAGATCTTGAAATATTAAAAAATATGACATGCAGAATTTTAAATGGAAATATTAATAACATACGCAATTCTAAAAAATTATTTTTTGCTAAAGAAATTGAAGATAATCTTAATGGAATTGAATATGGATTGAAGAAAACTGTT
>NZ_CAKVKB010000287.1 GCF_934754915.1 uncultured Clostridium sp. | reverse complement strand
ACATATCCTCTAGAAGCCAATTCATTCATTACATCATGACCTAATTGTCCAGCCACACCTGTCACAAAAATCTTCATCAATTCAATCCTCCTTTTATAGTAAGAAAAGCTAAAGATAATTCCTTAGCCTTTCTATATTTTTAATCTAACTCATTTCTTGCACACTCTAAAGAGCGTTCAATAATATTATGCATATCAAAATATCTATACATTCCCAATCGACCACCAAACACTACATTTTTTTCTTGTTTTGCTAATGTCAAATATTTGCTATATAAAATATTATTCTTTTCATTATTAATTGGATAGAAAGGTTCATCTCCTCTTTTCCAAGTTTTTGGATATTCTTTTGTAATTATAGTTGAATCTTGTGTACCATATTCAAAATGTTTATGTTCTATGATCCGAGTATAAGGTACATCTGCATCTGTGTAATTGACGACCGCATTCCCTTGGAAATTATCCATATTTAAAATTTCTGTAACAAATCTTAATGATCTATATTCTAATTCACCATAACAATAATCGAAATACTCATCAATCATTCCTGTATAAATAATCTTTTTAGCAATAGCGTTTAATTCATCTCTATGTTTTAAATAATCACAATTTAAGCGAACATCAGATGATGCTAACATTTTTTCAAAAATTTGTGTATATCCACCAACCGGTATTCCTTGATACAAATCATTAAAATAATTATCATCATAGGTGAAACGTACAGGTAAACGATTGATGATAAATGATGGAAGCTTATCACAAGATTTACCCCATTGTTTTTGCGTATATCCTTTAATCAATTTTTCATAAATATCTTTACCAACTAAAGAAATAGCCTGTTCTTCCAAATTTGATGGATTGATGATACCACTTTTTTTTCTTTGATTTTCTATAATTTCTTTTGCTTCCTGAGGAGTTTTGATTCCCCATAACTTACTAAAAGTATTCATATTAAATGGTAAGTTATAAACTTCATCTTTATAAATTGCAATGGGACTATTTGTGTAACGATTAAATGTTGCAAATTGTTGGATATAATCCCAAATCATTTTGTTACTAGTATGAAATATATGAGCTCCATATTTATGTACATTAATACCTTTTATATTTTCTGTATATACATTCCCACCAATATGTTTTCTTTTATCAACAACTAAACAAGTTTTACCTTTTTTTGTGGCTTCATATGCAAAAACAGATCCAAATAGTCCTGCACCTACAATCAAATAATCGTACATACTTATTCCCCTTCTATTTCTAAAACTATATTTTTCAAATAACTTCCTGTAATAATATTCTCTCTTATAGAAAGTACGTTACCCTTCATTTCAATATAATCATCATAAGAAAGATTTTTTAAAATAGAATCAATTTCTTTTAGATTTTGAATAGAAAAACCAATTTTATTTTCCGTTACAAAATCAGAAATTGCAGCTTCTTTCCACACTATGACTGGAATTCCACATGCTATATAAGAAGAAAGTTTATGTGGATTATTGAATTTTAAATAATTTCCCAGATTCCCTGTACACGTATCTAAGCTGTCTCCATCCCATACTAATCCAAATCCTGTAAAAATATTTTTAGGAAGTTCTTCTGGTTTAACTGCGCCATTATAATGTATATACTCGTTAGAAATTCCTGTATAATTAACTCCAAACAGTTCAATTATATATGAAGAAAATTCTAATTTTGGTAATTCATAGACATATCTAGATTTTGCTTCCGATAAATTTCCAGCTAAATAGACAGTTTTAAAATTATCTCTATTTACTTTATCTACTACATCATAATTTGAAACTAAATAATCAAATATACTTAAATTATGAATCTTAGCACTGTCTATACCTTTATCAACCAAATACTTAGTCATTTTTTTATTGTGAGAAATAATATCTTGAAATTGATTCAAATAAGAAATCTCGTCTCTAAATAATTTTGTATATAAATAACCCTTATTCATTCCATGATAATTGCTATAACGAATTGTATCTACATCATGTATTAAAACTATTGTTTTAACATTTCGTTTTATACATATTTTATGTATTTTTCGACCAAGATAATTTGTATAACAGTTAAAGGGATGTTGTAATAAAACTATACTTCCTAATTCCATAGTCTTTAATCTTTTTAATACCTCATGTGTTACCTTTAAAGCTGAAATAACAGATTTTATAAAACCATGAGAATAATCGCAGTTAAAATTAACACTCTGGTATCCAAGATTTTTTAAAATATCAGTTACATCTTGTCTGGCTTTACTGCTAGCTGTCATTGAATCAAAATTAACTTCATCCAAACAATATTTTGACATTCTATTCCTTAGCTCTTCCTTTTTCTACATACATCTTTTCAAAATAGTTTTGGTATTCACCACTAATGATGTTTTCCC
>NZ_CAKVKB010000286.1 GCF_934754915.1 uncultured Clostridium sp. | reverse complement strand
AGATTATGAAGATCTTATTTTAAAATCTGCTTAAAAAACTAAAAAAATGTGTCTACTATATTGACATAGGTCCAAATCAAACAAAATTAAATTCTATAATAATAAGTTTAGATAATCATATGCAACATAAACACAAAAACTTTGCCATATTCCTGCATGATACAGAAATACTTGTTATCCTTGCAAATTACAAAAATGAACATATGCATGATTTTATTAATGAACTGATAAATCATTTAAAAGTATTGTTAAATGGAAAAGATAATTTTTGTATAGGTATAGGAAAGCAAACCAAAAGTATCCGCTGTCTTTATAAAAGTTATAGACAGGCAAAAGCCATACAAAAGCTCCAATCTAAAAATAAAATTGATAAATCTCTAATATTTTATTCTGACATGGGAATATTTAAACTTCTTATGAGTATTGAATATGAAGAAATAACTCATGAATATTATGAACACACAATACAGGCAATAAAAGATTATGATAAAAAAAATAATTCTGATCTTACTGATGTATTACGTTCCTATCTCAAAAATAACGGAAGTGTAAAAGAAACTGCTGATGAATTATTTATTCATCGTAATACTGTAAATTATAAGATAAATAAGATAGAAGAACTTTTAAATATGGATTTATCTTCACTAGATTCCAGACTACAGCTTAGTGTAGGCTTCATGCTTGAAGATATGTTTTAAGATTTAATTTAAAGAACTCTCTATTCTAAAAGTTCTTCTTCCAAACGCTCTAAATCTATAACTTTTATTATATTTCTATCAAATTCAATGAGTCTGTCATCTCTCAGTTTCATAAGTTCTCTGGAAAAAGAAGGTCTTGGAATTCCTAGGAGTGATGCAATCTGCTCTTTGCTTAACTTTAATTTAATCACTGTATTTTTTTGTTCTTTAGTCTGTTCTAAAATGAAATTCACAACTTTCTGTCTTACACTTTTGAATGAAATTGTCTTTATTTTTCTATTTAATACAAAAATTTTATCACTTAAAAGCATGATAAAATTTTTCAGCACAGCTTCTTCATTAAGACATAACTTTATTATATCTTCTTTTTTTATGTATGATATCTCACATTCAGTTGATGCAGTTATGGTTGCTGGATACTCATTCTTTTTAGAAAAAATTATAGCTTCTCCAAAAACTTCTCCAGCTTCCATCTGTTTTAAAACTAAACATTTTCCACTTGAATATATTCTCTGAATCTCTATTTTTCCGTCTATGACAAGTCCAAGACTATTGCACTCATCTCCTTCGCTGGCAACAATCTGACCTTTTGAATATTTTTTTGATACCTGCCTCAGTTTTGAAACAATTTCTACCACTTTTTCATATTGCATATTTTTAAAAAAATCATTATTTTTTATTTTTTCTATAATATCACTCATATATTTCACTCTCTATATTTATGTAATAATCATAATTTTCACCTAAAACCTGTTCCACCATCAGAATTTATTTATTTTTGTAGAACCTATTCATGAAGATTTTCTAAAAGATTATCCAATTTTTCTTTCAACAGCAAAATTTCTTCTTTGTCTAAATTTATTTTGCATTGGATTTCCTTAGGAACACATTTTATCTTTCCTCTAAGTTCTCTTCCCTTTTCAGTAAGTTCAACTATAACTACTCTGTCATCATTAACATTTCTATACTTCTTTATAAGTTCCATACCTTCCAGTTTTTTTAACAATGGTGTCAGCGTTCCTGAATCAAGATGAAGTTTTTTTCCAATTTCTTTAACTGTACTCTTTTCATCCTCCCATAAAACAAGCATAACAACATATTGAGTATATGTAAGATTAAATTTATCTAAACATGGTTTGTAAAGTCTGATAACTTCCCTTGAAGCAGCATATAAAGAAAAGCATAATTGTTTTTCAAGCTTTAAATCATCAAATATTTCCATACCTATTCTCCTTGAAACAATAATCTATATTTAAAAAATATAGATACCTTATAATTTATAATATAAAACAAATTAACATTTATTATATTATATCTAATATGGCATCTATATTAATTATTTCTCAATTATAGATTAGCTTCAATAACCTGTTTTATTCTTTCTTTTGGTAAAAATCCTACTAAAGATTCAACTGCTTTACCATTTTTAAATAATATCATTGTTGGTACACTTGTTATTCTGAATTCATCAGCTAAATCCATTGACTGATCTATATCTACCTTTACTATTTTTGCTTTTCCAGTTAATTCTTCACCTAATTCTTCAAGTACTGGCGCAAGCATTTTACAAGGTCCACACCATGTTGCAAAAAAGTCAACTAAAACAACACCTTCTGAAATTTCTGCTCTAAATTCATCGCTATTAATTATTTTCATGAAATTATCTCCTTTTCATTTTCAGTATCTTTTTATATTTTTTCTTAAAATGTTTATTA
>NZ_CAKVKB010000285.1 GCF_934754915.1 uncultured Clostridium sp. | reverse complement strand
TTATAAGATCTGCAGCTCCATAAAAAGCTTGAAGAAGATTTGCTAGTATGAAGGGAACTGCAAATTTTATCATTGTGGTTTTTATATTTCCTTTTGTTAAATTATTTTCCAAGATTATCACCTCATTTTTAAATATGCAAAATGTTTTGTTGTTACATTAAAAATAAAAAAAGCTGGATAAGACTTAGCTTTACGCTAAACACCTTATCCAGCATATATACACAGTTAGATGTAATATACCCTCCGTATGCGACTATCATTATATAATAGATTTTTTATATAGTCAATACTTTAGTAATTTCTTTGCTTCTCCAACAAATTTATAAAGCATATTCATAGCTTCCATGGGATTTAAACTCAAAATATCAGTTTCACTTATTGAATTTATGAAACTATCTTTTTCAAATGAGTCAAAATTTATCTGCATATTATCATTAGAAGGTGAAGACTTGTGCTTATGCTTTTCTTTATCTAATTCATCTTTTAATGAATTTATTTCTTTTTCAAGCACTGAAATATTATTATCATATTCTTTTATTTTATCATCCTTAAGAGCAATTTCATTTATTTTTTCAGATAGATTTTTTTGAGTTTCATTAATAAGTATTTCATATTTTTGAATATCTTCATTAATTTTAATATCAGATGATAATGGTACATCTATTTTATCACTATTTTCCATAGTTTGAGATATTGATGAAATACTGCTTATATCATTTTTGTTAGTATTTTCAAGATGTTGCAGTATTTCTCTAGCTCTATCAATAACTTTGTTTGGAAGTCCTGCAAGTTTTGCAACTTCTATACCGTAAGATTCATCTGCTCCGCCTTCAATAATTTTTCTTAAGAAAATTACACTGTCGTCATTTTTCTTTACTGCTACAGAATAATTTTTTACACCTTTAATCTTTCCTTCAAGTTTAACTAGCTCATGGTAGTGTGTTGCAAATAATGTTTTACATTTTAAAGAATCATTTTTTGTTATGTATTCAATAACAGACCATGCAATTGACAAACCATCGTATGTTGAAGTACCTCTTCCTACTTCATCTAATAAAACCAAACTTTTATTTGTTGCATTTTTTAATATATTAGAAACTTCCCACATTTCAACCATAAATGTAGATTTGCCACCTGCAAGATCATCTGAAGCACCAATTCTTGTAAAAATCTTATCACAAATTGAAATATTTGCAGAAGATGCAGGTACAAATGATCCCATCTGAGCCATAAGAGTAATAAGTGCAACCTGTCTCATATAGGTTGATTTACCAGCCATATTAGGTCCTGTAATTATTAAGAGTTCTTTGTCATCCTGATTTAAAATTGTATTATTTGAAACAAATTCTCCTCTTCCAATTACTTTTTCAACAACAGGGTGTCTTCCATCACTTATTTCTATTATTCCCTCTTCATTTATTTCTGGTTTTACATAATCATTTTCAAGAGCAATCAATGCAAGTGTTGAAATACCATCCAAATCAGAAATTATTCTTGCACTTTTCTTTAGTCTGGATATATGTTTTTCAACTTCATTTCTTACTTCCATAAATAACTCATATTCCAGGTTTACAAGTTTTTCTTCAGAACCTAGAATTTTATCTTCCATAACTTTAAGTTCTTCTGTAATATATCTTTCAGCATTTGTAAGAGTCTGCTTTCTTATATATCTTCCTTCTGGAATTGAACTGAAATTAGCTTTACTTATTTCTATGTAATAACCAAAAACCTTATTATATCCAACTTTAAGGGATTTAATTCCTGTAAATTCTCGCTCACGATTTTCAAGTGCGGCAATCCATTCTTTTCCATGAACCTTACTTTTTCGCAGTTCATCTACTTCACCATTATATCCATCTTTTATTATATTACCTTCCTTTATTATAAGGCTGGGATCTTCCTTTATTGATTTTTCAAGAAGAATTCTTACATCATCAAGTGTATCAAGATTTTCATAATACTCCATGAGAAGAGGTGATTTTGCATATTTTAAAAGTTCCTTTACTTCAGGTATTTTTGAAAGGGAAGCTTTTAAGGAAAGCATATCTTTTGCATTAACATTTTGGTTTGATATTTTCCCAACAATTCTTTCTATATCGTATATCTCTTTAAGCGCACTTCTTAAATCTTCATTAAAGCTTATTGAATTAAAAATTTCTTCAACTCCTCCAAGCCTTTTTTCAATTTCTGATTTTATTATGAGAGGTTCATCAATCCATCTTCTTAAAGTTCTTCCTCCCATGCTTGTAGCACTTTTATCAATAACCCATAGAAGGGAACCTTTTTTTGTCTTTTCTCTTATGCTTTCTGTAAGCTCAAGATTACGTCTTGAATTGCTGTCAATTGTCATATAATTTATTATTTCATATTGTTCTAAAAGATTTATGTTTGTAAGACTCATCATTTGAGTTTCATTTATAT
>NZ_CAKVKB010000284.1 GCF_934754915.1 uncultured Clostridium sp. | reverse complement strand
GACTTGAGTTCATATATCCATTTGATCGATATTATAGCGTCATATAAATAAACTAATTTTTCGATGTTTGTAACTCAGGCTATAGATGTGTTTGACAGGTAATTTTTGCATGTGCGGTCATCTCAGGACCGTGCCATGTAGCGTATTGATTGTTTAATGCTGAATATCAAAATAATTTTTTGACGTCAATATCTTAGATATTGAAATTTACTCATTTGTTTTCTTATTGATACTATGATGCCTTTTACCATAATACTAAGTATTAACATATGAAAATTCTATTCCCTTTGCCAAATAAATCAAAAAATGCTTTTTTTCGATTTTTTTCCGTACGTTAAGAGCCCAAAAAATGAAGAAGATGCCAAAACTCCAAAATTCTCTTATCGAATTCTTTAATAATCTATTCACTTATAAAACAATCATATGTGATTTTTTTGCTAGACTTTTGGGAAATTTTGAACAGTCAATTTCGGAATATTGGGACATTTTTGCAATGTTAAAATCATTTGGTGTGTGGCAATTAGAATGAACTAGAATTGATAAAAAAGTCACTGGCAAACATAACTGCAAAGAATTTATTTATATTATTTTAAAATTTAGTCAAACAGTTTAAATATCAAACTGCGTTTAGTAGAAACTACTTGCGGAACCGAAATTATGTTGCTCAAGACAATAATATTTTTAATTTTTCAAATTGGACAAAATATATAAAATTTTACTTTAGTAATGAAAGCAAGCAGTAAAAATACTTATTTTAGAAAACTATTATTTTTATTATATTATTGTCACTTTTTCATTTCTCTAATGATGTTAAGTCGTGTATACCCCACTCTAACAACTAGATACAGAGTTCAAAAAGACAAAGCCGAAAAGCAACACCAGAGTTCTCATTGACAGTTCATGTGTGAATGTAAAAAGCATGCAAATCCAAAAATTAAACTTTTCGAATTACCTGAAGAGCTTATAAATACAAGAGAAAACGTTAAAGATTTTATTTTTGGATCAGCAAGTGTTTGAGAGAAAGAAAAAATACGCAAAACTATTTTTGTTGATCCCGTCTTTATTGGTTTAGTTGAATACAAAGGGCATAAGTTTACGGATGATACACATTATATCTAAGTATACAGTTACGCCATATTATCACTCTCCTAAAGCATATATTTTCATGTGAACCAAATTACAAAAGCCACCTAACTTCAAATCTCTTATAAAAATCTTTCATAGTCACGCGCTAGATGCACACTTGGTACGAGGTTATTGTGCTAGAATAATAAAGATTTTTGGACAGTAATTATGATCTCTCTATCTATATTGAATTTGATAGTTATGTGTTTGTTAAAATACTGTGATTTAGGTCTGCATTTATATCAAATTATAGTATATGTTATTAGGTATAAGGGAATTATTCTGTTTGAATTTTAATAATAATTCAATAGACATCTTTGAGCATTGTATTCATTATTTTCAATAATACTATTACTATGCATCTCATTAATATATAAAGCATTGATCAACAAAAGCAAATTGAAATATTATTTTTTCTATGTTTCAATTATTTTCATTATTAATATATTACACTCATATCAAGAACAAAGTTATAACATTTATTAATGTTTGTGCAGATAATAAGATATAAATTATATCTATACCAAAGCTGTATTTTTACTACCGACGCAGTGTTTAGAATAGACACACATTGAAAATGTTTTCTCTGCATGTGTTATTTACTTTAAGTCATTGTTGGCACTCGAACAGATGGTGATGATGGTGACCTAAAAGTGCTTCGTTCTCGAAAATGACTGTTCAAAAATCTTTAATATTCTAGCATAATAACCTCGTACCCAGTGTGCATCTAGTGTGTGACTATGAAAGATTTTTATAAACTGATCACGAAAAAGGAAGACAGTGGGGTCTCAATTTTGAGAGGATAGTTCTCAAATTCATGATGTAAGCTATTCAAAAAAGTGTCTTCCTTTTTCGCTCCTCTCAATTTATTTATTACAAAATTACTCATCTTCTTCCTCTTCCCCTATGCATTTGGAAGTTGCCGATGAGTCCGGAGGGGACACCAGAACTGTCTCCATCTCTTCGTCGCTAATGGCACCATCATTATTGATGCGCATGAGAAAAATAGCTTTCGTCATCGTCGGATTCTTCTTCAAGCATGGCCTCATCTTCTCTCGCATGAGGTTTTTCTCTTATCATCACTAAATTAATAAAATATCCTTTTAATTAGTTGTATTACGTACTTCTTTATCATGTGAAAGATCGAAGAGATCTAGAATGGTGTGGCCGATACCAATGATGACTTTTTCGAGATCCCTTCCCTTTTTCTTGTTTTGCTAGTATAATCTATGAGGAGTGATTTGCCGAGTGAATCGTTACATCCCGAAGTAACAAATCGAATTTCGAGCTCAACTTTCAACATTT
>NZ_CAKVKB010000283.1 GCF_934754915.1 uncultured Clostridium sp. | reverse complement strand
ACAATTTACAATTGATAAATCACACTTATACATATACTATGAGATAGATTTGAAATATAATTTAACATTCCTCCAACACATGTAAATAAAAAAATCTGCTTCGCAGACTGTGTGTTTCCGCAATAATGGGAAGTTCAGGATCTGGAAAATCAACACTTCTATATGCACTTTCCGGAATGGACAAGTCAGGACTAGGAACAGTATTATTTAAGGGTACAGATATAACTAAATTAAATAATGATCAGTTAGCGCTTTTTAGAAGAGTAAACTGTGGATTTGTATTTCAGAATGTGTATTTATTAAAACAATATGAGTGTGATTGACAATGTGCTGACAAGCGGATTATTAATCAGTAAAAAGAAAAAAAATAGTTAATAAGACTAAAGAATTATTTGAAATGGTCGGTTTAAAAAAGGAGGTGTGGAATAAGTTCCCGAATCAATTATCAGGTGGTGAAGCACAGAGAGTTGGAATTGTCAGGACAATTATTAATAATCCATCGCTAATTTTTGCAGATGAACCTACAGGTGCATTAAATTCAGCAGCAAGTACAGATGTGCTTAATGTATTGACAAAAGTAAATGAAAATAAACAAAATATTGTTATGGTAACTCATGATGTAAAAACAGCATGCAGAGGTAATAGAATTATATACATAAAAGATGGTTCTGTATGTGGAGAACTTAAACTTCCATTTTATACTGGAGAAAATTTTGAAAAAAGATATGAAAAAGTTCAGGAATTCTTAAAAGATATGGGGTGGTAAAATGAAATTATTACGAATATCATATTTTAATATAAGAAAGAAAAAAGGTGCATCTATATCTTTATTGGTACTTATTATGCTTGCAAGCCTGTTTTTAAATATCGGATTAAATATATCAGGAAGTCTTTCTAAATTTTACTTTAATAAAGTTGAAGAACTTCATGCTCCTCATTATATTGCTTTGTTTGAAAATTCAAAATATAATCCTGAATACTTAAGATATATTGAAGATGATCCGCGAGTAGCTGAGTGTGAAACAGAAGAGATAATTTCCATGCATGAAACAAAGTGGTCAAATGAGAACAGCAATCAATTGTTCAGAATATAGATTCAGACTACAGATTATTAGGACATAAATTATGTGAACAATTAGATACTCCTAAAGAAAATGGAGCATATATTCCCATATCATTAAAAGGCCTTGGATATAAACTTGGAGATACAATCAATATAAATTATAAGGATAATGATTATAGCTATATAGTTAATGGTTTTTATGAATCAACAGTATTTGGAACAACAACAACAGGAAAATTTACTATATATTTAAGAAATAATGAATTTAGTGAGTTATATAAAAATGTAGGTGGTGCAAAGCTTGTTTGTGCAAGAATGAATAATATTCAAGACTGCAATGATGTAGCACAAGATTTTAAAAAATTTATAAAACAAATGATTATGAGCACCGATGATTCTCAAATGAATATTAATGCTACATTTGAAAATTTTGAAGATGCTAACACTACAATGTTAAGTATGGCATCTGTTTTTCTAATAATTTTCTCAGTAATTATAGTTATTATTTTATTATTAGTATTAAGATTTAGAATAAGCAATGATATAGAAGAAAATATGATTAATATAGGTGCTCTTGAAGTATTGGGATATACAAGCAGTGAGATACTTAGAATTTATATAAAAGAATCTATTCCTGATGAAATAAAAAAGAATGCTGGAGTTTATTGTAGTGATATTATGTTTAAAGTAGACTTTGATAATGATAAATTAATTTTATCGACAGTGGATGAAGAAGTAAATAAAACACAGGAATATGTATACACAAAAGAAGGATATTTTGTTTCAACAAATGGAAATTATATATCATTGTGGAATGGGATTGCTTCGCCTGAGAATGGATCTGTAGGAAATACTAAATTATATTTTAAAACTAAACCGGATGGAGGTACATGGATCTATATTCAAAATTATGAAACCTATCCTGGATTGAGTCATACTGCAGAATTTTCACCATATGCTGAAAAAATAGAAGAAAATAATGTAAGTGATAATATTATGGAAGCTTGGAGAAAGAGAAATAATAAAAAATATTATTTGAATAGTGAAAAATATACATCTGCTTATTATTTGTTAAAGAACAGAATTACTATGAAAATAAATTTAAGCGAAACTATGAATGGATATTTAAAAGCGAAAGAATGAGGACTGAATTGATAACAAATGTATCTCATGATTTAAAAACACCTCTTACTTCAATAATAAGTTATATTGATTTTTTGGATAACGATAATTTAAGTGAAGATGATAAGAAAAAATTTATTGGAATACTTAAAGAAAGAAGTGAGAGATTAAAACTTCTTATAGAAGATTTATTTGAAGTGACAAAAGCATCCAGCGGAAACATGAAGGTTGATATGGAAAAAATAGAAATCAATTCTCTTTTAAGACAGACTTTTGG
>NZ_CAKVKB010000282.1 GCF_934754915.1 uncultured Clostridium sp. | reverse complement strand
ACTATTGAAGATCTTACAAGAACTAATGATATTTATGAGGCTATTATTAAAGAATCAGCTGGAAGGTATAAACCAATTGAGACAGTTAGAATATCTGTAAGATAAAAAGAAAGATGCTTGAAAAGAAATATGAGTGATGAATAACATATTCGATTTCATAGTTGCCTGAATTATGTAACAATTAATTTAAATGGAACTACATTTGGTGTCAAAGATAATTTCGAAAACATAAGAAAAATTTGCTCACTCATTAAGGAACTTGTTTTAGAGATTCTATTTTCTATTCCAGGTAATTTATCTTAAGTGGGAGCTACTTGAATTTATCAAAATTCGATGAAGAAATGAAATTATCTGTTGAATCAGTATGGTTATTCTAGGATTCGCGTACAGAATACTCTTTATAGAATTCACTATATTTCTGGTATTCTGTACGGATGCGCTAGGGTAGAAAAACAGATATTATCTAAGTTGCGTGTCCATTGCTGTTAGGGGGACATTATATTCAATTTATAAAATGATTAAGCTGTAGAGAATGTGAAACGTACAAGCTTTTACTTACTTATTGCTGATGGAGTGTCAAGATTTATAATAAGTGATAATCTATCATTTGTTTATGATAGACCTAATGGTTTAAGAGAAAAATTGATACCTATTACGCCCAAAATATTAATGTTCAAAGGACAGTTGATGATATAAAAATACAGTATTATGTGAGTTGTATTACAGATATTGCTGTAGAAGGATATAATAAGATAATAGTGTAGACCGGTTTGTCTTTTTAAAGAATTCTAAGGAGTAAAACAGGTCAGATGCTAAAATTTTATATAGTTGTAGCACATTCCAAAAAGTATTGGAGTTCGGAGACTCAGGAAGTTTCATAAATGTTTGAAAGGCTATAAATAAGAAGGGAGAGATTTGTAAATGGTAGATGCTAATAAGCATTATCCTAATTTAACATGGGCGCAATTTGCTGTGTGCAATGATGATGCAACAGGCGCCTTTGAAGACATGTCACGACGTTTGTTTTCTTTAGAATTTTTAGAAAAAGGTGTAGTACCGCATTCAGATCATAATAATCCAGGTATAGAAGTGTTACCAATTTTGGAACGGGCACATTCTGATGGAAGCAAACAAAGGAAAATTAGTTTTCAAGCGAAATATTTTGAAAACGAAGTTAGTTTTGCAAAAATAAAGGATTCAATGAATCAGGCTATTAAACATTATGGAGATGAGCTTGATTTAATTTATCTTTTCTGCAATAAGACACTTACTACTACAAGTAAGGGTTATAAGGACATTGTTGCATTATTAGAAAAGGCAGGAATTGAATTATCTCTGATTTCCAATAAGGAAGTGTTGGATTTGGTAGCAAATCATACAGAAATAGCCAGTTATTTTTTTATGCCTCGTAAAAGACCAGATGATGTTCAAATAGATTTGACACATACCGGTATTATTGTTAATACTGATGATAATAGCGGATGCAATTATTATCTCGTTAGAGCAAGTGAACAAGTTATTGATCCAAGATTAATAAAAAATTATGTTCAAGAGAAAATTCAGATTTGTCAATCTTTAATATTGGAAATTCGTTTTGATAAACTTAGAGAAGAAATTGAAGAAATTTTTACATATAAGCTTACTGGAGTTGAGGGGACTGAAACGCTGTTGTTCTATAAAGCAGTTCTGGAGTTACGTGAAGGTAAGGAGATTAAAATTTCAGTAGATGGTCT
Organism: uncultured Clostridium sp.; assembly: GCF_934754915.1. Lineage (GTDB taxonomy): Bacteria > Bacillota > Clostridia > Clostridiales > Clostridiaceae > Clostridium. Next base: position 775 of record NZ_CAKVKB010000282.1, on the reverse strand, counting down.
TACAGAACAGGATAAGATTGAGCTGTCATGGATGGAGGCATATTATAAAAATCCAGTACCTATTAGTATATATACTTTTGCTAGTCATCGTATTGAAAGCCAGGTAATTGTATTGGATAAGATGTTTTCATCACAATTATGGAATGCAGTAACGGTACTATGTAAAGAAATTGTGGATGATGGATCGTCGAAAATAATTGATACGGTTAAACAATCTTATGGTTTGGCTTTATTTAATTTACAAAAATATGATTTGGCTTCAGATATTCTGAAAGCACTTTACCAGAAAAATTCCACAGAAAATAATTGTGTATATTCAGTTTTTGCAGAGATAAAGAATATTAACGATATATGGAGACAAGGCAATTATGGATACAGAGAGAGACTAAAGGAATTAATTAAACAACTTGAGTTGTTAAAAGACAATAAACAATACAAGCATAATATAAGTCTTGTTGCAATGTTATATCTTGAAAGTGCATATAATTTGGGAATTGATGAAAAAGAATATGTTGAAAAGGCTATTGAAAGATATCAGGAATTCCCTGAGGATGTTAAGAATGAAAAAGGGGTAAAATATCTGTATGCACTTTGTCAGGAATTAAATGGTAATATTGAAATTGCCGAAAGTATATATGAAGGCTTAGATTGGAAGAATGACGCAACTATTGCATATAAGTATTTGATATGTAAATTGTCAAGAAATAACTATGCTGAAGTCATTGGAGCATATAACAATATTGTTCCTTGCGTAATAAATACAAAGCTTAGGAGC
>NZ_CAKVKB010000281.1 GCF_934754915.1 uncultured Clostridium sp. | reverse complement strand
CTTTAGAAGATAAGATCTTTACTTTAAAACAGAATAATATAATGAAAAAAATGAAAGAAATTCATTTTTTAAATAATTTAATTTCAGATTCTGAAAAAATTATTCCATATCCACTCTCATGTGAAATAATAAATCGTACTTTTACCCCCTATAGAAATATAGAATTATCAAAAGAAAATTTTAGTTTATCGATAAAAAATGAAATATTAAAATTTCTTACACCAGAGGAAAATGATATTGCTTATGTATACTTTTATGGAGGAATAAATGATTCGGCTGAAATACCAATAGAATTATTCCCCTTGTTTATTATCAAAATAAAAAATATTAGCAATTGGCTAGAATTAATAAACAAACCTAATTTTTATTGTTTAAAATTATTTAGTCATAAAATAGATAAAGTTATCGATATATCTCTACTCGACAATGAGGAAGATGTGTTATCTATTTCTATTGGACTGAACGCTTAACTTTAAAAATAAATAAACTATTCCAGCAGAAGCAATCCTTTGCTTTGTATAACTTAAAGGAGTTTACCATGCTCAATTTTTATGATTGTGATAAAAATTTATCTGAAAACGATTTTAATGAAGTTGAAAAAAAACTAGAAGTATCTTTTCCATCTTCATTCAAGTCACATTACTTCAAATGGAATGGAGGTACTCCCAATCTTTCTTGTTTTGTCAATGATAATATTGATTATGACTATATTGAAATTCGCGACTTCATTCCAATGAAATATTCTAAGCCGTTTAAGGATGATCCAGATTTCACATTAGAAGGAAGAGCGATAAATGAATGGGATCTTAATGAGTTACCTAGGAATTTAATTCCTTTTGCTTTTGATTGGGGAGGTAATTACCTCTGTTTAGAAAAAAATAGTTGGCAAATTATTTATTATGTAAGGGACGTATGGAGTGAAAATATATCAAGGGAAGCTAATTTTGAAAAAAATTCAATTATTATAGCGAAATCATTTGATGAGTTTCTAAATTGTTTAGAAGAAAATCCTGATGATTAATAAACTGGCGTAGCGTCGTGTATATATAGTAAGTGTAGCAAGCCATAGCTCGTATGAAGCCTTCAATCTCGAAGGAGCAAGCCGTAGCCCTGACAAACCCTTCCGCCTTCAGAACCAGTTTGCTCCGAATACTCAAGAATGGATTTTCTTCTTGGCAGACACACCATTTAATTCCACAGGCAGTTTGGAAAGAAAACAAAACAATTATCTTAGGAGGGTATTATGAAAAAGTTATTAGTATGGGGATATGCTCTGCAGAGTATGGATAAAGTAGAAAAAATGGGGTTGCCACGAGTAAGTAGTGGAGTTCTAGGTATATCAGAGGAATTCAACCCTAAAAAAACGCATCCTGATTTTGACTTTCCCTGGAGTTGGTTCGTAAAGGGACAAGAAATCCCTCCAATGCCTGAACAAGTGTATGTATGCTTGAAAAAAGCCCGAGGTGTTACTTTTGATTTTCTTCCATATAATGATTTCTTTATCATGTCAGCGCGCTTTTTGGAATTTATAAAAAAATATGGATTTGACTATGAATTTGGTATGAGTAAAGCAATTATTGTCAATACAAAAGGTGAGTTATTGACGAATGAAGTCTATTATTTAGTAAGAATAGTTAATTGGGAAATTGAGGATGAAATTGTTTACCCAGATTTAGCATTAGATGAAGATGATTTTTCACTGGAGGCATATACTAATTCAGATAAGGATATTTTGTTGTCTACTAATCCCAATTATTCAGGAGCATTCATGGTATCAGAAAATTTAAAGGGTAAATTATTGGAAAAATTTTCTTTGCCTTTTCTTTATTCTTTGGAAGAGTGGAAGGAATTAAATAATTTAGACTTTTATTGGGATTAATAAAATATATAACATTTTGAATTATGAGGTATTATATGATTGAAACAACTAAAGATATGATTTCTGTGTGGATGGGGACATCTTTTAAAACACCTGATGAGTTTAATGAATATACAGATGGAATGGAGGACTCAGATTCTCATTGTCCAGCTTTTGCAGATTTTGGAGTTTCATTTATTGATTCTGATTATTTTGTGGCATTCCAGACAGATAATGGAGAAATTGTGCCAGTTGAAGTGTTAGCAGAAGAAGTTGGGGCACACTCCAATAAAGTTATAAAAGATATTGTGAAAGTAGCAAAAGAGAAAGGAATAAATGAAGGTAATTCTTTATATTACTATTCTAATGCAACATTTTATGAGGAAAATCCAGGTAAACTTTACAATGATTTGAAGTTTATAGGAACTTTCAAAGACCCAAGAAAAAAATATCGCTAGTGATAGTGAAACATTAGTCAGGATAATGGCCGTCTGAAAGTTGTTTTTTCAGATGGCCTTAAATAATTAGATTAACGGCAATCTGATGGTTGCACCATCGACTACGCCTACGACCCGTTCGGAGAGATTGGATTAGGGACACAGTATGAATTACCAAAATCTGTTAAATCATATAGCATCTGGGCATCTGGAA
>NZ_CAKVKB010000280.1 GCF_934754915.1 uncultured Clostridium sp. | reverse complement strand
GAATATACTATTGACAAGTACTTTAAAGATTTAAAAATTAATTTTGCAGAAATTTTAGGTTGGACATATTCTTGGGATAAAAAAGACGTCAAGATAAAAATTGTTGATCAAAAGAACAATGAAATCGAATATGAAATAGAAAAAGTTGCTCGAAAAGATCTAATAAGATTGCATATGGTTGATGAGACTAATAAAGATGCAGGTTTTAGAATTACATTTGAAAGTGATCCTAAAGAACAGTATTATATGATACTAAGCACAGATAGTGAAACAACTAAGATTAAATTAAGTCAAAATAGTAGTTCTATATATCATTTATTTAAAACCTATGCTAAACGTATTAATAAAGAGAACTTAAAAAAAGGTATACATTTTTTTAGAGAAAATGGATTAAAACAATTTATAGAGAGATTACAACAAGGTCCAGTTGATGATAAGACTGTTGATTACAATAAATGGTTTATTGCAAAGCGAGTTACAGAAGCAGACTTAATGAATCAAAGAGATTTCGTATTTGACTATTCACCAAAAATTTCTGTTATTGTAGCAACATTTAATACCAAAAATGAATATCTAAAAGAAATGATAGATACTGTTGTAAATCAAAGTTATTCAAATTGGGAATTGTGTATTGCGGATGGAAGCACGAACGATTCAGTAGAAAAGTATATTAAATCTAATTATGAAGTTGGAGATAAAATTAAATTTGTTAGATTAAATGATAATTATGGAATTGCTGGTAATATGAACAAGGCTTTAGAACTTATAACAGGTGATTATGTTGGTTTATATGATCATGATGATACTTTAGAATTAAATTGCTTGTTTGAAATTGTAAAAGCACTTCAAAATAAAAAATATGATTTTATTTATACGGATGAAGATAAATTAATGGATAAGAGCAAAAAGTTTGCATCCCCACATTTTAAATCTGATTTCAATATGGATTTACTATGCAGTGTTAACTACATTTGTCATTTTTTGGTTGTAAAAAAATCATTGATTGATAAAGTGGGAAATTTCAGAAAAGAATTCGATGGAGCACAAGATTTTGATTTTGTTCTTCGTCTTTCAGAATCTACGACTCCAGAAAATATTTATCATATTCCAAAAATTTTATATCATTGGCGTATGCATGAACAATCTACAGCTGAAAATCCTGAAAGTAAAATGTATGCATTTGAAGCTGGCAAAAGAGCCGTGCAAGCTCATTATGACCGTCTGAATATTGATGCAAATGTTTCGATGGGTCAAGCGTTAGGATGGTATAAGACAACGTATGAAATCATAGGAAATCCATTGATTTCAATACTAATTCCCAATAAAGATCATATTGATGATTTAGAACGTTGTATTGAGTCAATTGAAGCGAAATCATCTTATAAAAATTATGAATATATCATTATTGAAAATAACAGTACTGAACAAGAAACTTTTGAGTATTATAAAAAATTAGAACATGAAAACTCTAAAGTAAAAGTGGTTTATTGGGATGGTATTTTCAATTATTCTGCAATTAATAATTTTGGTGCAAAACATGCGAATGGAGACTATTATTTATTTTTAAATAATGATACTGAAATTATAAATGAAGATTGCTTAAAAGAGCTTTTGGGATATTGTCAACGTAAAGATGTTGGAGCTGTAGGCGCTAGGTTATTCTATCATGATGACACAGTTCAACATGGTGGAGTAATTGTGGGTTTAGGACGAATTGCTGGACATGCATTTTTAGGTGAACCAAGAGAAAGTCTAGGATACTTTGGACGATTAGTGTCTGCACAAGATTTGAGCGCTGTTACTGCGGCATGTATGATGGTAAAAAAATCTGTGTTTGAAGAGGTTCATGGACTTAATGAAGAATTGAAGGTTGCGTTTAATGATATTGATTTCTGTATGAGAATACGAAATGCAGGTTACTTAATTGTTTATAATCCATATGCGGAGTTATATCATTATGAATCTAAATCACGTGGTATGGAAGATTCACCGGAAAAGAAAAAGAGATTCAATGGTGAAAAGAAAACGTTCAGAGAAAATTGGCCTGAAATAATGAAAAATGGAGATCCTTATTACAATCCAAATTTATCATTGTTAATTAAAGATTATACAATTAAATCAGAAGAGGAAGAATATCTTCTAGAAAATGATGAGGAAGATGACGATTAATTACTATAAAACAGGTCAATTCGCAAAACTAGCGAATGTGAGTGAAAGAACAATTCGATATTATGACAAAATTGGGTTATTAAAACCCTCTTTTGTTATGGAAAATGGATATCGTCAATATAGTGATTTGGATTTATTAAAGTTACAGAAGATTTTATCTTTAAAACATTTGGGTTTTAGTATTGAAGAAATCTTTCCTATGGTTATGGATAATACGAATCTAAAGGAGAGTTTTGATTTACAGATTGATTTGATTGAAGATAAGATTAGTCATTTACAATCTTTAAGGGATGCATTAAAAAGAGCGAGTCAAACGCCGGATTTAAGTTGGAATATGATTC
>NZ_CAKVKB010000279.1 GCF_934754915.1 uncultured Clostridium sp. | reverse complement strand
ACTTATACCATTAATGATTGCAAATGCATTAAATGATAAAGAATTACCTGTATATGGAACAGGTGAAAATGTTAGAGATTGGCTTTATGTTGAAGATCATTGCAGGGCAATAGATTTGATTATTCATAATGGAAAAGTGGGAGAAATATATAATATTGGTGGACATAATGAAAGAACAAATCTTGAAGTAGTAAAAACTATTATTAAAGAACTTGGAAAATCAGAAGATTTAATTAAATTTGTTGGAGACAGAAAAGGACATGATATGAGATATGCAATTGATCCAACTAAGATTCATAATGAACTTGGATGGCTTCCAACAACTACTTTTGATGAGGGGATTAAGAAGACAATTAAATGGTATCTTGACAATAAATCATGGTGGGAAAATATCATAAGTGGAGAATATCAGAATTATTATGAAAAAATGTATGCAAACAGATAAACCACTAGTGTCTATTTTATTAGCTGTTTATAAGCCTAATATTAAGTGGCTTATAGAACAGCTTGTTTCGTTGAATGAACAAAGTTATGAAAATTTAAATTTATTTGTTTATGATGATTGCCCTGAAGAACCAGTAGATGAAGAATTATTTGAAAAATATATAAATAATTTTGATTATAAAATAATAAGAGGTTCTGTGAATCAAGGTTCAAATAAAGCTTTTGAGGAATTAACAAAGATTGCAGATGGAGAGTATTTTGCTTATTGTGATCAGGATGATGTTTGGGAAGCTAATAAGATTTCATTAATGATGGAAAAGTTTAATGATGAAAAAGTCACACTTGTTTGTTGTGATCTTTCTATAATAGATGAAAATGGACAAAAAACTTATGAGAGTATTCGTGATATTAGGAAAAGGATTGTTTATAAGAGTGGTTATAATTTAGCTAAAGATCTACTTATAAGCAATTTTGTTACTGGATGTGCTATGATTGTTAGAAAGAAAATTGCAATGAAATCTATACCATTTCCAAATAAAATAATCCATGATAATTGGATTGCAGTTATAGCGGCGTTAAATGGAAAAATAGAAGCTTTAGATAAGAGACTAGTAAGGTATAGACAACATAATAATAATCAAACTGGAATTTTAAAGGGTATAAATGATAAGCAAACGTATTATCAGAAGAAAATAGTTGAAATTTTAGATAGAGATTTAATATTAAAGGATAGACTTAAAGATTATTATGAAGTTAAAGAATACATTGATTATTGCATAATATTGTTAAGTGCAAGAAAAGAATATTTTAAAAAGCCATCAATAGCTCAATTAAAAATAATTATAAAGCATAGCAGATACTATAGATTGTCTATTTTATTGGAGATATTTAGTCCTATTATACCAGAGTTTATATTTAGATTTATAATTGAGCTTACAAAAAAAGGTGTGCTGTAAGGAGCTGAAGAAATGATTTTAGTAACTGGTGTTAATGGACAACTTGGATATGATGTTGTTAAAGTTTTAAATAAGAGAAAAATAGAATGTTTAGGAATAGATAAGGAAGAACTTGATATAACGGATTCAGAAGCTGTAAATAAATATATAACTAAATTGAAACCAGAATGTGTTATACATTGTGCTGCATATACAGCAGTTGATAAAGCTGAAGATGATATTGAAATGTGCACAAAGGTAAATGTAAATGGAACTGAAAATATAGCGAAAGCTTGCAAAGAAATTGATTCTAAAATGATATATATTTCCACTGATTATGTTTATGATGGTAAAGGAGATAAACCATTTGAAGTGAATGGAAATATTGCACCACAATCTGTATATGGAAAAACAAAGTATGAAGGCGAATTAAAAGTAAAAGAGTTATTGAAGAAATATTTTATTGTAAGAATATCATGGGTATTTGGAATTAATGGAAATAATTTTGTTAAGACAATGATTAGGTTGGGAAAAGAAAAGGAAAGTTTGAATGTTGTTTGTGATCAGATTGGAAGTCCTACGTATACAGCAGATTTAGCTCCACTTTTATGTGATATGGCTATTTCAGAAAAATATGGAATATATAATGCAACTAATGAAGGATTTTGTTCTTGGGCAGAATTTGCAGAAGAAATAATGAAACAAGCAGGATTAAAATGCAAAATTAATCCTATCCCCACAAGTGAATATCCAAGCAAGGCTGTAAGACCTTTTAATTCTAGAATGTCTAAAAAAGCTTTAATCAATAATGGATTTACTTTAATGGAGGATTGGAGAGAAGCACTGAAAAAATATTTTAAAATATTAATGTAAAGTTTATGTATTGGAAAGTGTGGTGTTTTATGATTAACAATATTAAAATAATAACAAAATGGGGTGTCTTTATTGTATTTGTTGCAATTATAAATTTAGCTATTTTTAATATATGTAATATAGATATTGCAAATAATTTTACTTTAAGATATGTAATAAAGTCTAATCAACCTGACGAATATCAAATTTTTTACAATAATGGAGATTTGGAATGGACTGAAGAAATGGCAGTTAATATACAATACGATGAATTAAATAAAAGCGAAGAATATAAGATTGCTATGCCACTTGATACTAAAAAA
>NZ_CAKVKB010000278.1 GCF_934754915.1 uncultured Clostridium sp. | reverse complement strand
CCTATATATGTATTATAAAATTCTTTTAGTTTTTGTTTTCCATTGCTGAATTTAATACAAATAAACTGAGGAATCCATATATCAAGCTTTTCCCATTTATATCTCATATTTAAATATGTAATATGTGCTCCCTTTTTCTTTTCCTCCGCTTTTACATAATCTTTTATAAACAATGGCGATGTTGGTCCCTTACACAAAAAATCAACACATAATAAATTAGGTTCTTCTACCCTTATATAATTCTTTAAGCCAGCAACCTCACAAGGTGCTCCTACAAACATAACATGATTTTTTTCTTTTAAAAGCTCCTTTACCTGACGATATACATCCCCCTTATCACTTTGTACATACTTTGATGTTTTAAGTGGTTCCAATTCTAAAACATTACTGATTATTATATGTTCAACTCCTGTAAAATCTTTTTTCCAGACCGCTCCGACGACATATGCATTCTCATAACTAGCCAAAAATGTCTTAGCAAGTGTTTCAAACACACCCCCAGAAGATCCTTCCAAAACGGCTTTACCTTTTTTTGCACTACCTGCAAAGCAGCCTAATGTTCCCTGCTTCTTATTTTGCTTTTCTTTTCCTGTTATTACCGGACATACATTCACACAAAGTCCACAAGAAACACACTTGTTTTTCTGAACAGCCGGGTATAAAAACCCTTCTTTATCTTGTTGCATTTCAATTATACGACTAGGACAAATCATGCTACATGCGGAACACCCACAACAGTCCTCTAACTGTATATATTGAAATGTCGGTGTATTCGCTATTATATTATTTTCTTCCATGATAATCTCCCTGACAACATTTATTATTTACCAAAAATGATAAAATGACTTTCCTGACAATTCATAATCTATCTCATTATTTCTATCACCTATTTTTTTCGCCGGAACCCCTCCAAATATTCCAAACGCAGCACAATCCTTTGTTGCACATCCTTTAGAAGCGAGCACACACCCTTCTTCTATATGTACTCCCGGTAATATTGTGGAGTCAGAACAAATCCACGCATTTTTTTCAATAACAACAGGCTGTGCGTTTTTTTCCAACACCCTAAACTTTTTATCATTCACATCATGTTCCTCTGTCCAGATATGAACCCCCGAACCTAGCACCACATTTTGACCAATTTTAATTCCATTTCTAGCATCTAATATACAATTATTACTAATAACGCAGTTATCCGCATAAAAGTTCCATGGTGATCTAAATTCACATCCGCCAAAAACCACTGTTTTTCCTGTGATTTTCATATTAAATACTAATCTATATAACCAATTACGAAGATGATAACTTGGTAATTTACCAACCATTATTATATTATATCTGGTCAACCCATATAAATATCCATATAAAGTCCAATAAACCCTTTTTAAAAAAGGCTTTTTATTCCCTTCATCCTGTTCCGAAAAACTTTTATTATCAGTCTTAATTTCATTTCTTTTTTTTCTTTTTACATCCATCTTCTCCTGCACACGACAATACAACGTTGTTACAAAAAAACTAACAAATGTAAGACCCAATAACACAACAATCAAAATCTCAGCTACGCCCATTCAGCTACCTTCTTTCAGCTATCTTTACTTTACAAAATGCTTCTTTTAAATACTGCACAGATTCATCACTTAATTCTTTTATTTTTTCTTCGATTGCGCTGTAATCTAACTTTTCAGATAAATATGAATCTATACTTTCCTTACCAAAATAAAATTTTCGATTTACCTCAAATAATTCCATCAAATCATTAATTTTATTCAGCTTATCTTCCCTTCCCATTATTACAAACTCTTTTTTATTCTTGAGTGCAAACACTGTTCCATGAAATGAATCCGTTATAACTAATTCAGCTGATGCAAAAGCTCCCAGCCATTCTTCCAGTCCAATAATATCATAGCTTTTGTCAGCCCAGCATATCTTCCTGCCAATTGATACTATCTTTAAATCATGTTCTTTAGCGTATTCCCGCACTTTAGCCCCATAATTTTTCCATTCGCTAAATGAATACACTAAAATATATTTATCCACGGGTAAACTATGTTCATACTCCTTATAATCATACAGGAATGTAGGATCCACAACTAAATCCACATTTTTTTTCACATTATGCTGTATTAAACTTTTTGTATGCATATCTCTTGCAGAAATACTTACCATACGCATAAGACTTTTTTTCATCTCATCCGTAATATCCATATCTTCATTACACTGACCGCTGCTTGGAGCATATGTCATGCAGGCTGTCTTTAATCCAACTCCATAATATATTGGGTCAAATAACGGATGTTCTAAATTAAACACTTCATCGCTTCCTAAAATAATCAAATCATAACCTAACTGGTCTATCTCCTTCGCAGAATGAACTGTTTTACTTGTAATATATCTAGAACTCCCTTTTATAAATTTACGACATCTTTTAAATCCTCTAATTGAATTAAATATATTCCCTCCAGAATATTCTCGTCCCATGCTCATCTTATAGTTAAGAACCTTCATTCCTTTAGGTTTATAATCAATAAGCTCACACTCATGTCCTAATTCTATTACTT
>NZ_CAKVKB010000277.1 GCF_934754915.1 uncultured Clostridium sp. | reverse complement strand
GAAACACACAGTCTGCAAAGCAGATTTTTTTATTGTAAAAATTAATAGATTTATATAATTTAATTTTAGTTATATGTATTATTTATACCAATAAACAGAATAATAAATTTAGATAGTAAATAAATTTAGAGTATATAGCAAAGGAATGAATTATATGAATAAGTATGCATCAATAAAAAGATTATCGATAGTGGTGATATTGACAACAATTCTATTTAATCTATTTGATATATCAATAATACAGGGATATGAATATAAATATAATTCAGAAAATTATCAGAATTTAAATGTAAGGCTGCAAGATGATTTTTATACTGCCATAAATAAAGATTGGATAAAAAATACTAAACTTGACTATGGAAATGTTTCATATGGGACATTTGAAGAATTATATAGAAAAGTTAATGGAGATATATGCAATATAATTTGTGATATAAATGAACATAAACAATGTTATGAAAAGGATAGTGAAGAAATAAAAATAGCCAATTTATATAATAATTTTATTGATATTAAGCGAAGAGATAAATTAGAAAAGAAACCAATAGAATGTTATATGGAAAAGATTGATAGAATAGATAATATAGAAGATTTGAAGAAAATATTTTATGATGAAAATTTTATGTATTTTCAACCTTTAATTAACATAGGAGTAGGACCTGACTATAAGGATAGCTGTACAAATATACTTTATTTTGAAAATAGTAGTTTGACTTTAGGAAATTCCATATATTACAAAGATAATTCTTATGAAGATATAAGAAAAGAATATGTGAATTACATTGAAAAGTTACATCAATTGTGTGGAGAAAATGAATGTGATGCAAAGAATAATGCGGAAAGATTTTATAATATAGAAAAAGATATCTCTGAGAGTATTGCTACACTTCAAGAAGAAGCTAAAGATAGTGATAGAATTAATAAAATATATAATATATTTACAATGAGCGAAGTGCAAAATATTATGCCTAATATAAACATAAAGAAAATACTTAAAAGTTTTGATATAGAAAATCCTAATAAGATAGTTGTAGAAAATCCTAAAAATATAGAAATAGTAAATTCTTTAATTGTTGAAGAAAAATTAGATGATATGAAAAATTTTTTCAAAACAATAATATTATTAAACACAGATAATTTATTAAGTGATGATTTTAGAAAAGCGAGTTCAAATCTAAAAAAGAAACTTTATGGAGTAGAAGTGGTGGATATAAATGAAAGTAATGCAGTAAAATTTGTAACATGTAATTTATGTGAATCAATCAGTAAATTATATGTGAATAAATATTTTGATGAAGAAAGTAAAAAAGAAGTACATTCTTTGTGCAATGAAATAGTAGATAATTATAGAGAACGATTAAATAATATTTCGTGGATGAGTAAAAAGACAAAAAACAAAGCAATAGAAAAGCTTGATAAAATAAATATAAAAATAGGATATCCTGATAAATGGAATGATTATAGTGAATTAAATATAAGGTCGTATTCAGATGGTGGAAATTTGGTAGAAAACATTATAGATATATATAAATTTAAAATTAAAAGACAAATTAGAAAATTAGGAAAACCAGTTGATAAAAGTGAATGGAGCATGGGAGCATGCACTGTTAATGCATATTATAATCCTTTAAATAATGAAATTGTATTTCCAGCAGCAATTCTTCAAAGGCCTTTCTATGATAAAAAAGCGAGTAAGGAAAAAAATTTAGGAGGAATAGGTGCTGTTATAGGTCATGAAGTTACTCATGCTTTCGACAACATTGGTGCTCAATTTGATGAAAATGGAATGTTGAATAATTGGTGGGGAGAAAATGATTATAGAGAATTTAGGGAAAGAAGCAAGAAGGTTATAGACTATTATTCAAATATTGAAGTTGAAAATGGAAGGTTTGTTAATGGCGAATTAACAGTTGGAGAAAATATAAGTGATTTAGGGGGAATTGCGTGTGTTATAGATATTGCTAAAAAAATAGATAACTGCAATTTAAAGGACCTATTTGAAAATTATGCAGTTATATGGAGAGAAGTATCTACAGAAGAAATAAAAGATTACTTGTTAAATAATGATCCACATTCTCCTAAAAAAGTAAGAGTTAATGGAGTGCTTTCACAATTTGAGGAATTTTATAAAGTTTATGATATAAAATCTGGAGATAAAATGTATGTTGAACCAAGTCGCAGGATTAAAGTATGGTAGATAAATAACTTGGGAAGAGTTTGTGTTGATAAGATTAGCAAAAACTTTTCCAAGTGTATCAATATATGAAATACGATGAAATATAGAGAAAGATGGATATATTAGAACATAATCAACAATAATTAGAGTATTTTAATTTGTGTTAATTAACTATAATGTTAAAATAAATCTTGTCGTTGCGAGAATTGATGAAACAACATGAAAAAAGATTTTAAAAGAGTGTTGACAGAGATTTAAGTAAATGATATGATAAATAGGTCGCTTGAAGCGATAAGATATTTGAAAATTGAACAGAATAGAATAAATAATTAAGTAAACCAGCAATTCTTTATTTGAGTAAGCTAAGATTAAACTTTTTATTGAGAGTTTGATCCTG
>NZ_CAKVKB010000276.1 GCF_934754915.1 uncultured Clostridium sp. | reverse complement strand
AAATGCCTGCTCTGAAATATCGGAAAAGGGTGCTCTGAATTTCCGAAAAGAGTGCACTATTCAAACGGAATATACAAATTCCTAAATCACCATATATTTGACCTAAATCTCTGCTTTCTTTTGGGTCAAATATACTATGTTCTAAAAAATGTGCCAACCCCATGGGCAATAGAATCATTTCTTTATTATCATTATCTATAATATAATTATTTAACCCTCCAAAATTTGTTGTCATTGAAAAAAAAGTGGACACATATTTTTCTTTAGGTACCACATAAACATTCATACCATTATTTAATTTTGTTGTTTTTATATTGTTAAATACCAACATTGGCATATCTTTCCAAATATATCTCATAAGTCTTTTCCTATCGCGCTTTTAATATAAACGTAAATACTTTTTCTATATTATTGCTTACCATTAAAACATCTTCTTTTCTTATATCCATTATCTTTTTTTGAATCATATCAAAATTATTAATTCCTATCTTAAACTTTCTCAATATCTTAAATGTCTTAAATGGTTTGTCAAAATCTTTCATTAATTGTTGAATATACAATAATTTGGCAGTTTGAACTTCCTCATCACTTATTAAACCATTTTTCATTTCAATAATAGTTTCGTCAATTAGAAATTCGACTCTTTTCAAATAACAATTTTCTGTTCCGGCACATATACATACCAAGCCATAATTATCACTTAAAGCTGCCGAAATATGATATGCAAGTCCTTCTCTTATTCTTACCTTTTTAAATAACTTACTTGAAGTACCACCACCAAGTATGATAGAAAAAAGTTTACATGCAAAAAAGTTTTCATCCAATATTTCAATTGGAATTTTATAACTTTTCGCTAATTTAGATTGACTAATATTTTGCATTTCTGATTCTGCACCTTTATTAAATTTAATAATCTCTTTTTTCTTTATTTCCGTTTTTTTCTTTATAAAATGATATTCATTAAATTTATTATTAAATATACTTTCAATCTCATATTGACTTACATCTCCTATACAATAAACCTCTATATCACTCTTTTCCCTAATTTCATTTATAAAATTCCTCATGTGTTTCCACATAATGCTTTGATAATTTTCAGGTTTCTCAGCTAAAACTATAGATCCTCCGGTTTCATCTCGAAGAGATTTTTCAATGATATTCAAATACATATACTTTTCTTTATTATTGTACATCTCCAAATTTTCTTTCATTATACATTCCTTATTTCTACAAAACATTTCATAACTGATATCTTGTTCAAATATCAAATATAAAACTTCGTTAATGATATTTTTTATTGAATATTCTTTTTCTAAATATAATTTAGGATTTATAAATTGGAAATGTACAATTATCCTCTTTGTATCGCCTTCAACTCTTACACCACTAGTCAAACGAATATTATATGTATTTAATATAACTGTATCTTGCAATGACTTATCAATTAATAGTTTTGCAGCCACATTTCTATACTCGTCTCCATATTTCTGTGTGTTTAAAGACAAACATATTTCAATAGAAATAGCATTATATTTTTTTGTTGGAAAAACTTCTAATTTTACGTTCTCTCTCATAACTCAGATTTCTTTTCCCTTTACAATTTCTTCACATATATCATATAATTCTTCCAGCAATCTAAAAACTGTCTTCTGCGAATGTTCTCTTTCAATTCTTGGATTAAATTCTACTATATCTAACACAACATTTAATTTTTGTTTTGCAATGCAATGTAATAGAAACAATAACTCTGTCAATTCTATTCCTCCTCCAACAGGAAACGATACTCCTGGCATTTCAGAAAAATTCAATACATCTAAATCAACTGAAACATATATGTTTTTGATTCCTTTGCAAAATTCAATAATCCGCTCAGTCATTCCATAATAATCTTTGCATTCATAATCTTTTATGACTTGAAATCCGCTCTTTACTGGCATTAATTTATTTTTTTGTCTATAGCCAATTATTAATCCTTCTCTAATAAATTCTAAATATGCAAGAAAATTCCAATTTTTTAACTCTTTCGCCTTTATTTCATTATCATTATGTGCATCAAAAACTATTATCTTTTCCACTTTGTCAAAAATATTTACAACGCTTGCAGTACAACTATGATCTCCACCTATGAAAACAATTATTTTTTCTTTTTCTAAAAGCCGTTGCAGAACCTGTCGTTTCTTGCAATCCAATTTTGATTGTTCCACCTCAAATACTCTCGTATTCTCTTTATTCAAAAAAAATTGTTTCATTATATCCGCGCCATCATCTGCACCTTCAACTTTTGACTTTAATTCTTTTTGGCAACAAAAAACTTTCATATTTCACCTTCTATTAAACTATAATTAAAGTAAAATTATTTAATATTATTCTGCTATTCATAACTAATATAATCAACACAAAAAGAAGGGAAACCCCTTCTTTTTGTGACTTTTAAGAACCTCCTGGACATCTTCCACCATTTCCATTTCGTCCAAATCCATCTTTTTCAGTCAAACATTCTGTAAAGAATTCAGATATATCCAACCATTCACTCTCAACCTCAAATCCTTCAGATAGATTTCTTTCAAATGTCAATTCATGCA
>NZ_CAKVKB010000275.1 GCF_934754915.1 uncultured Clostridium sp. | reverse complement strand
AATAGATCACCAACGCGTGCCATGATCTTATAAAACTGTTTCTCAGTGATATGACGATCTGGATGGGCGGTTGAGGGAAATAACCAATCCGAATTGATATTCTGTTGGACTAGCCAATCATGATATTGCAGCAAGTCTTGCTGAACAGGCTTTAAATATAACGTGTTTGCTTTACCGGTCTTTTTATCATGAATAAAGGCTGTATTTTTGACAGAGCCGTCTGGATTATAGACATCTGATTTTTTTAATGTCATGACATCACTCACACGTAGTAGCGTGGCCTTACCAACTTGAAAAACGGTGTAATTTCGGCGACCAGCACGGAAACTATCGAGAAGTGTATCTTGTACCATCTTTAAGACGTTGGAGTCTTTGATGGGTAGGACAATTTGTTGCACCATGATTCATATATACCTCTCTGAAATTAAATAATTAAATAAATAATTAATTAATTAAATAATTAAATTGTTTATTTATTGATGACCAGGACCGTATTTCTAAACTTCTTTTATGGTTTATTATATCACTTAACAAAAAAACAGCCCCCATTATCTAACTATTAGATAATGGGGGCTGTTTTAATAGTCTTTCATAGGGGTCATTATATAATTATAGACCTTTTTCAAATTCAAATGTAGCGACAACCTAGTCTGGTAACTAGTACATAACCAGATAATTATAAATATTCCTTTTCATTGTTAATAGTATTAAAGTTGATTTTAGATAATTACTTTTTATGTAGATGGCGCTGATGTCAAGATTATTTTCCAAAGACAACTTGTCTACTACTAATTATTCTCACTCTATTTATAACTCTTTTATCCAAAATTAAACTTATACTTAGAAAATATCTCTTCTAAGTCTTGTGCCATTGTTCGTGTGTAACTCCATAACGAATGATGTTTTTATTTTATTTCAATACCTTTTTTTCTCAAATTTTCAATACATTCAATTAAATAATTATGGTCGTGTTCAGGATAAATAGGATAAGTTGATACTTCAATAGGCAGGGACTTATAAGGAATCATATTATTTCCACGATACAAAGGATTTAGCCAATTTTCATTCGGTTTGTATCCGCGATTTAACATCTCCGTCATAACTAATTTGTGGTATCTAAACAATTTATATGGAGAGTAAATAAAGACATAATCCACTGTTGCGTGCCTTTTCCCCCACCCGCCGCCACGAAGTGCACAGCACTCTCTATGTTGTCCAAGCAATTGTTGACGTGGTAATTTTGTAATTAACGATTCGTGCCATAACCTCATTTTTTGTCTACCTTGCTAACATTAGAATTGTTAGTAATTCCGAGTTAACATAATGTGCTTTCCTTTACATTAATAGCTGCTAATAGCTTATCGGCTTACCACTCAAAGGGTTCAAAATAAATACTGCTATCCGCCACGCCTCTATTTTTCAAAAAATTTCGCCAATATTTGGTCATGGCATGCGGACCAGCTAGCAAATAGATACCATTTTTTTGCATTATGTCCACAATTTGTGTATCAGAAAACCGCCCTACTTGATGTTTGAAATAAATATCGCTTTGATTAAACTTCGTCAATTCATCTAAATAAATAGCATCCTTTTCGTGTTTAGTTGAGTAAAGAAACGTCACTGTTTGTTGTCTTTCCACTGCCATTTGAGCAATAGATATAAACGGTGTAATGCCAATTCCACCAGCAACAATAATCAATGGCTGATCTTCATGATGTTGCTTCAAAAATTGATGATACTGTCCATAATCTTGACATCAGCGTCGTCTTCTTATAATCTGCAGTCTGATCATTATGATCAAAAATATTTTCTTCATCATTAGATTTAGGATCATCTTTTTTATTTTGCTTTTTTACTTCATTATTTTCTTCTGCTATGATCAAAATTCGCCTTTTATCTCAATGTTTGATTCGAGTTGTGATCCAAGAAACAATAATTACTAGAATAACTGCTCCTATAATAGAAGGCACTAATGCCATACCAGCAAGACTAGGCCCCCACTTACCTAGCAAACTTTCGCCTAACCATGAGCCAATTAATCCAGCAAGTATATTGCTAATCCAACCCATTGCAGCACCTCGACTAGTAAGCGCTCCGGCTACTGCTCCAATTATTCCACCGACTATTAAAGTCCAAATAATTCCCATTTTCTATTCTCCTTTTTGCTTTTAGAGTATCTTAATTGTATCACTTACTAAATAATATAGTTTAATAATGCTTACGGTAGATTGTAAAATTAAACCGAACACTCGAATAAAAAGCCGCAGCGCCTTTAATGGTAATTGTCTAAAATAAGCATAAAGGAACTGCGACTCGTGACTAATTGATCATCTCAAGAACGCACTGTCATTCAAACTTTACTCGAATTGAATTATTCTGTTCGTGCCATTGCACGCTTTATTAAACGCTCTCCTTCAACCGTTTCGATTGAAATTCATCAAGTTACACCCTATAAAGCTGAGATTGCTCATGCGTTGGCATTGAAAAAACGTCATCTACGTGGTCGTCATGACACGCTAACACCAGCTATCGCTGTCTTTTTGAATCACCACATTTGCAGCCCAGTCGACAAGAAAAGCGTAGAAAATC
>NZ_CAKVKB010000274.1 GCF_934754915.1 uncultured Clostridium sp. | reverse complement strand
ATTGTGTACATCCTGTGCATCCTGCTGTTTCTTGACATTGGAAACAAAACATTTTATTTTCCATTATATTTCCTCCTTGTATAATCTAGTTGTAACATTGATAGAAAACTATTTATAATTCTAACGAACATTACACTTCAAATTAATCTTAATTTTCATACCTATTATTTTACCTACGTCCCGATAAGGAATATGCATTTCATAGTTAAAATAGTTTTTTATTTAAATTCCAAAAGGAATCTAACCAAATTTAATATAGTTTAGTATAATACTCCTGAATAGAAGATAGATGTATCCCTCCTGGGAGGTTTATTTAGAACCTATACCCGTAAATTAGCGTATCATTCCATCAGGTAGAATTCTATGTTTAGCTGGTTGGGTTTCCCTTTGGGAATTACCCGTGTCACAAACAAGGTTATAAGCTATCTGATAGATTGGAAGTTCTATTCTATCTCAAATTTAATTTAAAGGAGATATATATAATGTCTGAATTTTTTAACAGTCCTGTAGTTGGAATTGATGCTTCAGCTAATTTTTCATATGCTGCAATACTCGCACCGAATGGTGATATTTATAAGAAATCTTTTAGGATAAAGCATGATGTAAGCGGTTTTGATCACTTAGTTAATGAAATAAAAAAAGTGGAAAAAGAGTTTAACATGAAAACTGCCATTTTCATGGAGTCCACTGGTGTGTACCATTTATCTCTTTTCCACTATCTCATTAAAAAGTTCGATAACACATTTGTTATCAATCCACTCGTTACTAAGTGTAACAAAAATGTGGATATAAGAAAAGTGAAAAATGATAAAAAAGATGCTTTATCTATTGCAAACATAGGAAAATTTCAAAATATTAAGTTGTCTCAGCCAAAAAATCTTGATATTTTTCTTTTAAAAAATATTGTTCGAGAGTACTATAAACTTACAGATTCATGTTCAATTTATAAAAAGAAGTTATCTGCTGATTTAAGAGTTATATTTCCAAATTATAATACTGTATTTTCAGATATTGCATCTAATACATCACTTGAAATTTTGAGCAATTATCCTACTCCAAAATCAATAATAGATGCTCCTAAAGAAGATGTAATCAAAATTCTTATTGAAAAATCTAAAAAAGGTTTAACTTGGTCTGAAAAAATATATTCAAAGTTAATTACTATTGCAAAAGAAGCTGATATCATCGGCGTTCCGCTAGGCGGTTTGTCTGTTAAAATATTCAGTTCTTTGGCTTTAATAAAAGCTTTTGAAACGCAGATAAATAACTTATTAAGTGAAATTAATACTTTAATTGAATCATCTGAATTTCCTGAATCTATTAGAGAAAATATTGAACTAATAGATTCTATTCCAGGTATAGGACGTCTAACAGCTATTACTTTAATAGCTGAAATAGGTGATATTAATGGCTTTATTAAGCCTAAGCACCTTGTAGCTTTCTTTGGTATAGACAGCTCTGTTAATCAATCAGGTAAATTTCAAGGTGATCAATGTAAAATTTCAAAACGTGGAACTCGAATCGGTCGAAGAGCATTATATGCAGTAGCTCTTGCCTCAATTAGACGCAACCGTAGCGGAATTCCTATAAACACGGTTTTATTGGAGTACTATCAAGTTAATCTAAAAGGCAAAAAAGCTAAAGTTGCTTTAGTTGCTATAATGCATAAAATACTAAATTATATTTTTGCTGTTCTCCGAAATCAAACTCCATTTGAACAGAGAGATCCTAAAATACATAAACAAATGTTTTTAGAAAATAAACATCTACATAAAGTAGCTTAATTCACTTCCATTATTTGTAACCGTTCGTGTTTTTGAACGGTCTATTTGCTATGCTCTTTTCTAAAAATATTATTTTTAAAAGATTTACTTGACTATTATTAGCTGGTCTTTCTGTATATAATTAAATTGTATAACAACAGAAAATTTTTTCAACATTTCCATATAAAAACACAAATATTTTCAGTAAACATGAATATCTATCTTAATTAATACTTAAATTCCATTTGGTTTTAATAATCGTTTCATTTACGCAAAAATTTCTCTCGGATTTACAAAATGATGAAATGCCAGCCTTGAAATCATAACATCAAAACTATTATCTAAAAATGGCATCTCTTCTGCATTTCCCTTTACAAATGTCATATTTGAGATAATCCTGACTTTTTACTTTCTACTTTTCCAATTTCAAGCATAGCAGATATTGTATCAATACAGACAACATGATTAACATATGGAGCAAAAACACGTCCACAATTGCTCATCTCATTTATTCCATTCTCTACATTTTAACATTAGGATTTAAATATCTTTTTCTGCCTTTAGTCTTTTCTCCATAATTTATAGCTTCTTTAGGACAACTTTGAATACAAGAAAGACATAACTCACATTTATGATTCCATTTTGGTTTTCCATTTTTCATTGTAATGTTTCCAACTGGACATTTCTTTATACATAATCCACAACTTGTACATTTATCACTTACAATAAAATTTCTATCTCTTTCATGAAACTCAATCACATCTTTATAAAAATAATTTGTAAACAATCTATCTATCAAAGCATGACTTTTTTCTATAGGCAGTACTTTCC
>NZ_CAKVKB010000273.1 GCF_934754915.1 uncultured Clostridium sp. | reverse complement strand
GTACATCTGTCGGAGGGTCTGTTATAGATGGATTTGGAATTATAGATGTTATTCTAAGCAGTAAAACGCCCGTATATACGATAAACCTTGCATATCAGTATAGTATGGGATTTCTTATTGGTCTTGCAGGACATAAGCGTTATGCTATGCCAAATGCAACTTTTCTTCTTCACGATGGACAGAATTTTGTGTGGGATAGTTCTGCAAAGTGCAAAGATCAGCTTAAATTCCAAGAAAAGCGTGAACAAAGGATTAAGGAATATGTTATTGAACACAGTAACCTCACTGAAAAGGAATATGACGAAAATTATCGTGTAGAATTTTACACTTATGCCGATGAAGCAAAGAAATATGGTTTTACTGATTATATTATTGGTGTAGATTGTTCCTTGGACGAGGTGCTTTGATATGGGAAGAAAAACAATTTCTATTACATATGACAATCCACCAGAAACATTAGAAGATAATCCTTTCTTTGGATTGACGCTTGATGATGAACAAAAGGCATTTAGAGATGCTATTTGGAACAAAGATAAACTTATAGTGTTTTGTAATGCAAGGGCAGGAACAGGTAAAACAACGATAGCTACTGCAACAGCAGACCTTCTTGTTAAATTTGGAAGATATGAGGGTATTGTATTCATTGCTGCTCCTACACAAGAACAAAAGCAGGGCTTCCTCAAGGGTTCTATTAAAGAGAAGAGTGAACCCTATTTTGAGCCTTTTTATCAAGCTTTGGAGAAGATAGGTGTAAATTTAAATACAGCTATGTATTCAGACATAATTAATGAAAAGAACGGTACGGCATATATAGAATGTATGACACACACGTTTTTGCGTGGCTGTAATTTTGAAAATAAAATCTTAATTATCGATGAGGCGCAGAATTACTACACTGACGAATTGAAAAAGGTACTTACAAGAATACACGATAATTGTAAGGTGATCGTTATAGGTCATTCAGGACAGATTGACTTATATAGTAATCCGCAAAACAGCGGTTTTGTGCGCTATCTTAATCATTTTGCAAAAAATGAAAGGTGTGCCGTGTGTCAACTCACGCACAATTATCGTGGTTGGATAAGTAATTATGCAGATGAATTAGAATAATAAGGAGATATAAATAAATGGCTTCAAAAATTAATAAGAAATATTCTTGTGACGTGAAGGGTTTAATTTCTGCTGATGACGGTATTATCACTATCGAAGTAGAAGATGTGGATGAACCTGTTGTACTCGCTGACTTTATTAAGGATTTTGTAGGCAAGCCTGATGTTAAGATTTCAGTTTCTTATGGTGAGGAACTGTAAAGGGAGGGCTTCATATAAATTTTTCTACATACGAAGAGGAACTTGAATATCTTGTAGACAAGGTAGATAATCCTCTGAATAATAAGACTTGGGTGGATATGGTTGATGATTTAGGCACTAATACACACCCAGATGTACTTAGAAAATCATTTACTGGTGGTCGCTATGGTGGATATGCTGTGTATAAGTATTTCATCAATAAGATTGCCGAGGGTTGTTCTACTGAGGAACAGGAACGTCTTGAAATTTTAAGAAACGAAGTATATAAGGAACGCTGCAAAAATGCAGATATTCTTAGAGAAAAAAGAAAAATTCTGCGTGATGAAGCAAGATTTGAAACGCTTACAGACGTTCTCAAAGAAGAAATCAAGAATTTAAGACCTATTAAGCTGAATGATTTTAAGTCAAGCACAAAATCAGAAAGAGTCTATGGTATTGCACAGTTTTCAGATTGGCATTATGGTAAGCTAATAGATAATCAGTGGAATTATTATGATTTAGATGTTGCTATTGAACGTGCAAATATCATTGCAGATAAGGTTATTGATAAAAGTAAGAAACACGGTGTTACAGACCTTATTGTTGAAATAAATGGTGATATGCTGGACGGAATTATAAATATGTCGTCGAGAAATGTTGAAGAAGCGGATATTATCACTCAGATAGTAGATGTTTCAGAACTTCTTGCACAGGGTATAAACAAGCTTATCCCCTATTATGAAAATGTTAAGGTAGTTACTACATTAGGTAATCATGGTCGGGTATGGAGTGACAAGCGTAATTGTGCGACAGCTGAAAATTTCGAGATGCTTATTCCTGAATTTCTTAGACTTAGACTCGATAAGCGTGTAACTCTTATTACATCTCACGGTCTTGATTTTGCATCTTATGAAATTAATGGCGATCTGATTTGTGTTGCACACGGTCAGAATGATAAACTTGCTACTGTAATTTCTGATTTTACAAATGTATATAAGAAACTTCCAAAGGAAATTCACCTTGGACATACACATTCTTATAAGGATATAAACGATTGTGATGTGTTTGTTACTGTTAATGGTAATCTTTGTAGAAGTGACGATTACGCTGTTTCATTGCGTAAAATAACAAAGCCAAGTCAGAACTTTATTATTTACGATGGTTCTGATCGGTGTATTTACAGTCTGATTGCAGACTAAATTGATTGATATTGAAAGGAATTAAAATATATGACAAAGGCTGAATTTATTACAAAGGTTAGAGAGAACTCGGAACTTTCTAAGGAAAAGATTGATGAAACACTTACAGTAATTCTGGATACTATTGTTGATTGTGTCGCTGCTGGCGAAAAAGTAAATTTCGTTGGTTTTGGTTCTTTTGAAAAGCACAAGAG
>NZ_CAKVKB010000272.1 GCF_934754915.1 uncultured Clostridium sp. | reverse complement strand
AAATAATAAAAAAGGCAGCATGGGCTGGAGCTGATGCAATAAAGCTTCAGACATATACTCCTGACACAATAACCATTGACTGTGATAATGAGTATTTTCAAATAAAACAGGGAACAATTTGGGATGGTACAACATTACATAAATTATATGAAACTGCATATACTCCATGGGAATGGCAGCCTAAATTAAAAGAAGTGGCAGAAAAAGAAGGTTTAGTATTTTTTTCATCACCATTTGATTTTACAGCAGTTGATTTTCTAGAAGAAATGGATGTTCCTGCATATAAAATAGCTTCATTTGAAATAAATGATATTCCATTTATAGAATACATAGCATCTAAAGGTAAGCCAATTATAATGTCAACGGGTATAGCAAGAATGGGAGACATTCAAGATGCTCTTGATGCATGTAAAAGAATGGGTAATGAAGATGTAGCACTTCTTAAATGTACATCATCTTATCCAGCTCCAGTTGAAGAAGCAAATTTGAAAACAATACCTAATATGAAAGAAACATTCAATGTTATTGCAGGTCTTTCAGATCATACAATGGGACATGCAGTATCAGTAGGAGGAGTAGCACTTGGTGCTAAAATAGTAGAAAAACATATGACTCTTAGAAGAAGTGATGGTGGAGCAGACAGTAAATTTTCAATGGAGCCAGAAGAATTTAAGGAAATGGTTGATAATATAAGAATTGTTGAAAAAGCTGTTGGAAAAGTTACATATGATTTATCTCAAAAGCAGATAAATTCAAGAGAACATTCAAGAAGTTTGTTTGTAGTAGAAGATGTAAAAAAAGGTGAAGTGTTTACAGAAAAAAATCTTAAGAGTATAAGACCTGGATTTGGACTTGAAACGAAGTACATAAAAGATATTATAGGGAAAAAAGCGAGAACAGATATAAGAAAAGGAACACCAATAGCTTGGAATTTAGTTGACTAAGAATATTATTACATTAAATATTAATGTGAAATAAATTTGAATAGGAGAAAAAAATGAATGTAGCAATAATAGGAGGATTAATAACAGAAGGGGCAGGAGCCAGCTGTTATGAGAACACTTTTGCCTATAAATTAGAACAATATTTAAAATCAAGATATGAAAAATTAAAATTTTTGAATTTAGGTGCTGGGGGAACAGCATCAAATTTTGGTCTTTTTAGATTGAAAAGAGATTTGGGAAGCTTTAAGCCAGATGTGATTTTTGTTGAATTTGCAGTAAATGATAGAATATATTCAGTATTAGATTCAAGTATATATTTTGAAGGATTAATAAGAGAATGCTCAAAATATACAGATAAAATAATAATTATAGATATGCCTACAGGAATGAGTGATGCATGTACACCAATACATAAAAAAGTTGCATATTTTTATAATCTTCCTGTAATTGATGTTCAGGATGAAGTATGGAGAAAGATAGGAAATCGTGAGATAACATGGACTAAAATATCTATAGATAATCTTCATCCTAATGATAAAGGACATGAGTTATACTATGAAATAATAAAAAACAGTCTTGAAAAAATTGATTTGGAACAAATAAAAATAAGAATAGATTATAGAGTGATAAATAGATATAAATTTATTAATCCATTATTAATAGAACATTCAAATAAACAGATAGAGTACTATGGGAAATGGAAAGAAGATGATTATAATTTAAACAATAAGTTTAGATGTGGTGCTGTAAGCTGTAATATAGGTGATGGAGTCATATTTAAATTTAAGGGAAAACATTTAGCAATGATGAATTTAATGAGCAGAGATAGTGGAAGATTAGCATGTCAATTAGATGAAAAATATGGATTTTATGTGGATTTATTTATGGATTCTGATGGTCATTTTGACACTACCATTAATATAAATAATCTAGAAAATACTGAACATACTTTAACAATGATTATAGATAAAGAAAGAAATCCTAAAAGTTCAGGAAATAAGATAGTTATAGGTGGATTTTTAATAGATCCAGGCAAAATTGATTAGGAGAAGTTTTACTATTTATGAAAGTTTTTATTAGAGCAGATGGTGGAAGATCCATAGGAATGGGACATGTAATGAGGATGCTTGCTCTTGCATCAGAATTTAGAAAGGAAAATGAAGTTTTTTTCTTATGTAAAAATAATGAATCTGGAAAATATGAGGCTGGAATAGATACAATAGAAAAAAATAAATTCAAAGTATTAAAAATTAATGATAAAAAAAATATTGTTGATGAAATCATATCTATGCAGAATAAATATAAAGCAGATATTCTTATAACAGATAGTTATGATGTCAATGAAGAATATTTTTATAGTTTAAAATCTAAATTTAAAATTACTGGCTATGTAGATGATGTCAATAAATGTTATATGAATGTTGAGTTTATAATTAATCAAAATATTAATGCAGAAAAAATGGATTATTCAAAAACAACTTCAGAAGAAACAAAATTATTTTTAGGTCCAAAGTATTGTATGCTCAGGGAAGAATTTAAAAATGCCTGCAGTGAAAAGGTGATAAAAGAATCTGTAGAAGACATTTTATTAACTGTAGGTGGAATGGACAATGTAGGAAATACAATTAAGATTTTAAACAGCTTAAAAACATTAAAGAAAAGAATTCATGTAGTATTAGGAAAAGCATTTGATAATAATGTTATTGATAATGTATATAAAATTGCTGAAGAATATAAAAA
>NZ_CAKVKB010000271.1 GCF_934754915.1 uncultured Clostridium sp. | reverse complement strand
AATTCTTCTGAGTCGAAAAAAATAATTTCGCCTGGCACAGTCATAGATTCTGCATAATCAAGCAATTTTGTAATAGCAGTTCTTCTTCCT
Source organism: uncultured Clostridium sp. (assembly GCF_934754915.1). Lineage (GTDB taxonomy): Bacteria > Bacillota > Clostridia > Clostridiales > Clostridiaceae > Clostridium. The sequence continues at coordinate 2,595 of NZ_CAKVKB010000271.1, read as the reverse complement.
GAATTTTCTTCAAATATTAAGGCTGGTACAACCTTTGCTCCTTCTAGCAGAATCTGCTGCTCTTTTGATGTCTCGCGAGATTTAGTGCTGACAAGTGCTTTTCTTAGAAGTGATTCAATGTGAGAATTATCTGTAATTTCTTTATGAGGATATAAATCCATTAAAGCGTTTTTTAAGTACTCATAACTTGATTTTTCACTTTGCTCAAGAATATAATCAACGATATTGTTAAAATAGATTGATTTTTCAGAGAGATTACGGTCTCCAGTTTTCCATTTACTTACGAGACTTGCATCGACGTGCAGGCTTCGTGACATAGAAACTGTCTGTAGGCCCAAGCATTCCATTATATAGCCAAGTGTTGAAAGTGATTTTTTTTTCATTTTTATCTCCTCCTTAGTAGAAAGTAGCAAATTATGAAATAAGTAGCATGTACAAATTATCTATATGTTCTAATTAACAATTTATAATGTACAATTTATGCCACGTTGTGGGTAAAAGAGTGTAATGATGGTTGAAATCTTGAAAAGATTTTTTAAATTTATATATAGATAATTTATTAGAACTTATACATGTCAAATAATTGTCATTGCATTGTCTTTGACAAATGGACATATGTACTTGAAAATCTAGGCTTTTATGGTTATTATAACATAAACAGTTACAAAAAACACATTTTATCCGGAGAAATGTTTGGCTGCTATTTAATGTTAAATTAGTTAAAAAGAGAGGAATGATTAGTATGGCAGGAAATAAGGATTTTAAATTTGTTGATCATTATGAATTTGATGAGGAATTATTAAAGAAAGCATTTGCAGAAGCAAGAGAAATATACAAAGAACGTGGATTTATGCGTAAGATGGGATTTGGTAAAGCACCAGCCATTACAACAGTAGATATGGCTAAGGCTTGGATGAGCGAAGGACATCCTTTCACTTGTAACCATTCTGATGAAGTTTGTGCAGAAGCATTAAAAGTATTAGAAGCAGGAAGAAAAGCAGGAGTACCTATATTCCATACAACAACAGGTTATGTTGGAGAGGCACAATGGGATCTTCCAAGATGGGATGAGAAGATTCCTATGAGTGCATTAGATATTGATAGTGAATGGATGGAAATTGATCCTAAATTAAAACCACTTCCAGAAGAACCAGTAATACATAAGAAATTTGCTTCAAATTTTTTTGGAACACATCTTGCTCAAACACTAAATTATCTTGGGGTTGATACATTAATAGTTATGGGGGCCACTGCTTGTGCATGTGTACGACACACAGTAATGGACTCTACAGGATATGGATTTAAAACAATAGTTCCAGAAGGAACAGTTGGTGACCGTGTACCAGGTGTAGTAGAATGGAATTTATTTGATATGGAAGCAAAATTCTGTGATGTAGTTCCAGTAGATGAAGTTGTAAAATATCTTGAGGGAATAGATTCATCCGTATATACAAAACATGCAAGAAAATATGATAAATAATTTGCTTTTAGTGGTTTTATATGATATAAAAAGTATTATATTATAAAGTTAAAAAAATCCTTTTATAAAGTATAAGATTTTAAAGCACATTTAATTTAATATGAATGATAGTAAGGACAATGGAGTTCAAATATTATACAAAATTGTATAACTGAAACTCCATGTCCTTATATTTTTACTAAAAATTATTTTTGGATGTATCTGTAAATAAATCTTTTTATGCTATTTTATATACAAACTTATTTTTTATAAGGAGGGGGATTTTATGCAGTTTATAAAGTGTGGTAAGTTTTTTGATGGAATTAATGAAATATTAAAAGAAAATATAAATATTCTAGTCGAAGATGACTATATACTTGATGTAGGAGAAGGGGTTGAATGTCCAGAAAATGCCGAAACAATAGATCTTTCAGATTATACAGTAACACCTGGACTTATTGATGCACATGTTCATTTTGATTTTATTGGTCCTACAGCATTAAACACATATGTATTTACAGATTCTGATGAAATGAAGGCATTAAATACAGTATATTGTGCTCAAAAATCATTACAAGGTGGTTTTACAACTGTAAGAACTATAGGATCGGCTTTTAATGGGTATGGACAAATAGACGCAAAAAGGGCTATTGATAAAAAAATGTTTCAAGCTTCTAGGCTTGTTGTATCACCTCATGCATTAGATATTAGTGGAGGACACTGGGATTTTTCAACGTTTGCTACTTCAAATCCATTTCTTTCAGAACACATTGAAAATGCATGTGTTGCAACAGGAAATGGAGTTGATTTTTGCAGAACTGCGGTTAGAAAATATGTTAAATATGGTGCTGATTTTGTGAAAATAATGGCAACGGGAGGTTTTGCATCACCTATTGATAATCCTGATGAACAAGCATTTTCAAATGATGAAATAAAAGCAATAATTGATACAGCAAAAATGTTTAATAAGCCAGTTGTAGCTCATGCATATACTTCTGAATTAGTAAGTAATTTATTAGATTTAGGAATATCAGAAATTGAACATGCAGCTCTTATGGATGAAAAAACTGCAGAAAAGTTAATTAAGAGTGGTGTACCTTTAATGGCTACTTTTACTCCATTTGAAGTTTTTATAC
>NZ_CAKVKB010000270.1 GCF_934754915.1 uncultured Clostridium sp. | reverse complement strand
TAATTTTATTAATTCTAATTTAATTTATTAAATATAATATTATTATTTCCATCTAAAACAATTTCAGATATTTTATCTGATACTGCCATATTTTCATTATAAAATATTAATGGAAGTATCTTGTAATTATAAAACAGACCATCTTCTAAATTACAGTAATCTCCATTACCATTATTTATTTTCAACTTATTAAAGCTATCATTATCAGTGTCTGAAATATATTCTTTAAATTCTAAATAAAATTTTTCCTTATCTGATATAAATGGTTCATTATTGACTATAACAACATCATATCTATTTTTAAGTTCTGAATCATTAAATTCATCTTCATTAGCTAAAGTAAACTTTACTGTAATATCGGTATTATTTTTAAACCATTCCTTAATTATTCTTAATAAAATTTTATTCTGCTTGCTTTCTCTTGCAATAAATGTTAATACTTGAGGCTTACTCCAATCATATTCTTTACTACTATCTACTTTTCTCTGTTGAACTCTTGTCAAATTATTCTTTTCTTCTCTAAAATAGCATCCTTCAGCCAACTCAAATTCTTGTGTGTTTTTACTGTAATACTCTTCTACAGCTTTATAAACAAGCTTATATATTTCTCTTCTTCCATACATTGAAATTGATGAATTATTTATCACCATATATGTAGCTTTATTTTCTGGAATTGTTATAAGATTGTTTTCGTTTTTCAGTTTGTTTAATTCACTTTCTGGAGGATCCTTTACTATATCTCGTTCATTAATTTCATAAGCAGCCATAGCTATTTCAACACTATCATCTCTTATAAAATTTATATATTTAAATTTATCATAATTATTATTTTCTTCTAATAAAATATTTGTCTCATAAGCTTCTTTAATTTTATAATCACCACAATAATCCAAATTCGAGTGATTTTTAATTAAATTATTCCACATTACAAGATTTCTTCTCAATCTATATTGTGGCTTAGATAAATCTTCTAAAAAATTATCATATCTATTATTTAATCTTATGACTACATTATTATCATTACAATTAACTGCTACTCCATTATCAAAACTTACTTTTCCTTCTTTAAACGCTCTTGCTCCATATATATTCATAATACAATGTATATCATCTTCACAGCTTTCTTTTAGCAACTCCTTAAAAAAAGTCACAACATCCTTTGCAGTAACTTTATCTCCATTGCTCCAAAATACATCATCCCTTATCTTAAATTCATACTGTATTCCATCTTCACTCTTTATAAATTCTGAAGCCAGTGAAGGTATAATTTCACCATCTGAATTTTTTTCAACAAGTCCTTTAGTTAATGCACATAATATATTTATGTCAGTACTTGATAAACTAGATACTTCACTAAAATCTTGAGATATATCATCAGCTCCATATGTTATTTCCTGTTGTAGAATGCTATTTGTAGCGCTGATATTATCATATTCTATAAAGCTCAACCCTAAAATTATTATGAGAACAACTGTTAAAATGAGCACTATATACTTTTTCATTGTTCCACCCTTTACTCAATTTATTTAATTATACATATTATTCCCAATTAATATAAATCTTAATCAATTGCAATATTACATAAGTCCAAGATTTTCATTTAAGTTTGCAATAATTTTTTATAAGTTACAAAAATTATTATATACTCTATCAATATATACATTTTATGTTATAATAAATTTATCTTTTTAGGAGGTTTTATAAATGGAATTTTTAACAGGTGCATTTTTGATAGTTTCAATGGTATTCATGTCCATTTTTATGTTTATAGGTATATGGTGTTTTATTGTATATATCAAATCTTACAAACAAAAACGTTATCAAAATTATATATTAGAGAAAATAAATCAAAAACTTTCACTAATATCAGATAATATGGATATTAATGAAAACAATGATAAATATGCTTATTTAACAGGTGAAGAGGATTTTGAATTTTCTGAAGATAAACCTGATAAATTTGATAATATCGCACATTTTAATAAACATGAAAAGATTTAATTGCTGAATATGGTTATCATACAAGAATTATTAATAAATAATTCTTGTATGATAACCATATTTATTTTAAAATACCTATAAAATCTGATTAAGCATGAGATAACGGACTGAACTTTAATTTATTTTCTTTAAATAGACCACTATCTGTTCCCATAACAAATAATGTTGTGTTTTCTTCATGATACGATTCAATATCATATAACCATTCATCACTAGGTGCAAAACCCAATATTACATGTTTAATGTTTTCATCTGCCAAAGCATTTATAATAGTATCTAGTCTTATATTATTCTCACCATATATATCCATAATAATTAATGTATCTACATTAAATTCTGCAAACACAATAATATCATAATCTTTTATATAATAAACATTTTCTTTCATATATCCAATACTATAAAACATAATCAAATCTACGGACTGTTCCATTGCCAATTTTGAATATGCAATGGAATTTTTTATTTTTTCACATACAAATTTCCTTTTATCTACATCATCCATATTTAATTTTTCAAATTGTATATTTAAATTATCATTTACTATGTTTTTTGAATATTGATATTCTTCTGCTTTATTAAATCCAAATTTAGGATAGAAATCAAGCACTGTATCATTTGCAAAAAGATATATTAAAGAACATCTATCTTTCCATTCACATATTACCCTTTCCATTAAAAATCTACTTAATC
>NZ_CAKVKB010000269.1 GCF_934754915.1 uncultured Clostridium sp. | reverse complement strand
TCATAAGTATATTTAGCCATAAAAATACCGACCTCCAATCGTTAGAGTTTTGGTCTAACTTTTGGGGGTCGGTACAATTGGCCAATACAACTCAAGTAATTGAAGATTTTTCCCCATAAATTCAACCATTGTTGAATTATCTGCGTTATCATTCCTATTTATTCTCACCCCATATCGCTGCAATGACTTCAACAGATCAATTTGTTTTTCTGCAACTTTTAAAAAATGATTTTGAAAATTAACATCCGAAACAAAAAATTTACAACTTAATTGCTTTGAAATAATTCGATATAAAACCCTATATGAATCTGCCGACACCTCATATATGTCAGATAATTGATAGGATCTATTACCTGCAATACTATATGAGACAACAACATTAATAGTCCATAGAATAAAAACTATTACTAATATCCAGCTAATTGAAATTCTCGTTATTGCAACTACAATAATGAACAAGCCTAAAATAATATAATCTACTATTCCAGAAATACATCTACTGATCAACTTATCAGATTGAAATGCATTAGCAATATTTCTTGGTGCATTAAAATATCTCAAAGAATAAATAGATGCAATATTTGCACAATATAATCCAAGAATAACGCCTGCAACACTTATTCCTCCAATTACAGCAGGTACAAAAATATTTTTATCGATATCTGGGATATCTTTTATTTTAAAAATCAACTCATCAGAACATAATACAATTACAATAAATATAGCCGCTTTCAAAACTCCTAATAATGAGCTCCTAATTACTATTCTTCTAAAGAATCCATATGCTTTATTTCCATCAAAAAAATCAATTATTCTATAAAAAAAAGCCTTCACTCTAAACACAATTGTCAATATTATTTTTCTTAATTTCCAATATATTTTTTTATTCATACTTCTTCGAAACCTGTCACTGTTCAATAAGAATGTAATAAATTTTAACACATACATCTATTGCACTAGATTCAACTCTTTACAATAATCCCCTATTTCATTTAAATTATTACCACACTAAATCACTGTTTTCTAACACGAAATATCTTTTTTTCTATTATAAAAGATTTCTATAAATCAGAAAACATATTTTTATCTACATATGCTATATACACTCCATCTTTTTTAGCTCTCACCTTTTTCCCATATTTAATTATGTGATTTTATTGTGTTTCCCCTCAAATATGGATATAATACATACAGCTCAACTGATTAGATTAGCACTGGAGCAACAAAATGGAGGATTTAATGGTTAAAGGATTTATTTTTTTCAATGATGATAAAATCCCATTTGTAATTGAACAGTATCAAATGGAATTATTTACAGATGATTCTATCCTAAAGAATTTCTGCAAAGAACATAATCCCAAAAGTAATTATATTCTCCACGGTCAATGTTTTGAATTTAATGCAGAAAGTCAAAATGCAACTTTTTTAGTAAATCACTCGATAGGGAATATTTGTTATTTGCAATGTTATATCGTTCATGCGCTTGTAAGAGATATTAACTACGATACTCTTGGTATACAATCACCCTTTTTAGATGATATTTTTAAATATAAATACGAATACTTAGAAAAGGTACGTGCTGGAATTAATTTAGGAGTAACGACTCAAGATATATACACAGTTCCGTTTTCTATGAACACCCATCAATACACGTTGTCATTCCGCATTGGTCAAAATAGCAAGCTTGGTCTTTTAGAAGATTTTGATCGAAAAGGAGAGTGTATTCTGCCTCTTCATAATCATACAATTCAAGAATGTTACAATATTTCTGTAGTATTGTACCGTTTTGCAATGTTCATGACCTCGCACGCAGAAGTTCCATTTAAACAAATCACCTTATACAATAAAGGGCGCAAAATGGGTTGGCTTTATTGTCCATTTTTATCGAAAAATCCTACATCCGCATATGATATTTTTTTCCGGGAACTCAATGTCTTAAAATATGTTCCTAAAATTTTAAATAATATAGCCTTGGATTCAGGGAACAAAATAACGCAAAGTATTCCTTTAGGACATTTAGGAACACTTGAATCTATGTATTCGCCGCAACGCTTTATAGAACAAATCACGGCATTTGAGTACTTATTTGATAAGTTGGATCATGAAAAAGCTCAGAGTTCAAAATTTTCTCTGAAAAAAGAATTGATGTATATGTTCAATAAATTTCCACAACTATTAGCATCTACTCGATCATCTTCAGATTTGGTTAGTGAAGAAATCAAAGAACTGAGACGTACTATTGTTCATGGGTATTCATATTACTATGACTTTAAAAATGACCATAGAAAAAAATATTTAATTCATCTGCTTGATGATTTAATTAAATATATGAGTTTAAAATGGATTGGATTTTCAAACGAAGAAATTCACAACTATAATTTATTGTAACTTATTGTGTACGGATTCCACCCCAGAATCCACTATTCTATTTTTTGTAAAATATCATGCTTGAGTTCTTCTGCAATAGCATAAAAACTATCATCTACACAATCATTACAGTATAATGTAACAAGTTTGTATATGCCTGCGTATATACAAGAAAACAAGGTCATCATATTTTCATGAAAAATACTCCCAACAAGCTTTTGATGAAACGCAGTGCCATGAGAATAATCGCTCATAAAACTAAAATCATTATATGCACGAGCATCCACAAGTTCACACAAACCCCTAAAATTAAACTGTTTGTTTATTTTATATGACCATCCATAAGGTAAA
>NZ_CAKVKB010000268.1 GCF_934754915.1 uncultured Clostridium sp. | reverse complement strand
ATAGTGTACCTCCGTATTGTCTCTATTATATCATCTTTTTTCAGACTCTACTTTTTGGGGTACACCTCACTATGATAATAATAGCACCGTTAAATCTATAAGAAAAGTGCTAATGTCGGTCGAGACGAGACAAAACGAGTCAAAACGAGACAAAGTCGGTCAGATTTCTATTTTGTGTCTATTTTATAAATCATATCTCCAGTATTCCAGATATTCATAATTTCAAATAACGGATTTGACTCTTCAGTCCATATCCATCCTTGATAACTTGTGTCATATCCATTGTAGCCTTCAGTAACTATTTCAAATTCCGCACTTGGAAATTTTTCTTTATATTCGTCCAAAGAATAACTTCTCCCTGAAAACGACCTTTCTCCGTCATATCCATATGGATTATCAAACACCATAATGTTGCATTCTTCAACATCGGTCTTTGTAAATTCAATTACACCTGAATAACTTCTTTCTTCATCCTGCTTATACTGAAAGATTCTATCCATTGTTAACTGCAAACTATTCTGGTTAACTTCAAGCTTTTGAATTCTACTATCATGTAAACTTAGATGAATATTACTTGATCTATCCCTTATGTAATTTTGCTTTTCAGAACATGAATCAAGTTCAAAAGATAAAATATTATGGTCCGAAGTAAATGTCTCTATCAACTTGAAAGCAATCCTTTTTGAATCTATTGATTTTCTTATGAATATCTGATCTATTGTTGTCTGTCCAGGCTTGTAAGTAATTACTTCATCAGGCACTAAGCCTCTGTATTCATCACTATTTGATAATACGCTAAGCCAATCCTGATCATTGAAATCACCCAAAATAATATCAGCCTCTTTTAACTGAAATTCCTTACTAATTTGTTTTTTGATATCAACACCTGTATTATGCAAGCCAAGTAGCAGTATATTTTTATCAGAATGTTTCATTTTTATAAGTTTGTTTGGGCATTTTACCTCAGCCTGCAAATCCACTTTTTTCCATCCACTGTCTTTAAGTGTATTTGCAACTACATTGCTCTTACACTCTTTATAATCACTATTGGCAAAAATCTCATATCTAGACTGTTCAAATAGATGACTCACATTGATAAACTGGTTATCAATAAACTCTTGTAAAACCACAATATCATCCATTCCAGTCAAAAGGCTATCCACAATCCCTTTAATCTTTGTCTTAAAATCAAGATTCCGCGGATTATAATACCCACCTTTCTGCAGTGATCAATAAGCTCCGCAAAACTTATTGATATTAAAGCTTGAAATTCTCATTTATAAATTCTCCTAAGCATTATATTCTTGCCAATAACTCTTTTAAACAGCCAATTCCTTCTGCTCCCCAAAAAGTTAAGGCTTGAGGAACCACTGCAACAATAATACCCACAATAAGTCCTTGCCATCCAATGGTTGTAGATCCATTAATAAATGAACAGATACCACCCATCACAAAGAAAGCTCCTAGCAGCCAGCATACAATATTCGCTAATCCACCGACAAAACCAATTGCAAGCATTAACAAGGTGAGAACTGCCTGTACAGGCAATAATGCTATTCTGAGGATAAATCTTAAAATTGTTCCAATACCATATAATACTGTCATCATAGGTTCCCCCTTTCCTTCTCCATCTTAACTTTATAAGCAATCAAGCGAAGAACATAATCTGGCGCCTGTCTGCGTCCCAGTTCCCATTCTTGCATTGTTCGATAAGGAATTCCCATCCAATCAGAAAAATCTTTACGATTCATACCAGCTTGTTCTCTAATAGCCTTAAACTGATATGCGACAAGTCTACGTTCACGATCAACATCATTTTTATCTATATGCTCAACTTCAATTTCAATGCCTTCAACATTGCATATTTCTTTCATCATAGCCGCCTCCTTTATGTAGTCAATGCGTATATGTCAAGAAAAGGACTACACCTTTTAATGATATGTAGTCCTTTCTTCTTAATATGTTATTCCTAAATAATTATATGTGAATTAAAATGAAACTCTTCACCATCTTCTCTCTTAGGAACTGGTTCACCTTTTGCCACCGCCATTTCAGCTGCAAATTGACTCTTCATTTGCTTTAATTCTCTTTCATATACATGCTCTTTTTCAGCTTCTTCTTTTGACAAAAGATCCAACTTTTGACTAATACCTTGTGCAAGTTTATATAGCATTCCATAATAAGCAGCATAGTGCCCATCACGTGCTTTTTGAATAGGCTTACCTTTAATAGCAACAAAACTATATTCAAATGAGCTTTCATCTTCATTTTTAATGACTTCATCAATAGCCTGTAAAGCCGCATCACACTTTAGGAATTCACAAATCTCTGTATATGCTGAATACCAATCAAAAGGAATAGACGTAAACAAATCACTTTCAATTAAAGAAGACCAACACTCATGAATATACGATATTCCTTCTTGCTCTTGGCATTCCTTCATTAATTTGTTTATTGCAGGTTCAGACAAACCTGTAAGATTGCAAATCTTTTTGACACTAGGATTATTTGTTTTTATTTTACTAAAACCAAATAAGTAATCCGCCGAGCATCCAAAATGTTTACAGTATGCATTTATAAACTCCCCCTGTACATTCTTCGTATCATCCGAACTAAGGTGTTTATTAATTTTCTTTTCAATACTTCCAATTGCATTTTTCCTTTTTTCATCATCACTATTATAAAGATCGTCTTTTGAATTAACTACCGCCAACCCTTCGTCATATAAC
>NZ_CAKVKB010000267.1 GCF_934754915.1 uncultured Clostridium sp. | reverse complement strand
AAGAGCCTGATCTAAATCTGCAATTAAATCATCAACATCTTCAATACCAACTGATATTCTAACTTGTCCATCAAAAATACTTACTGCATGTCTTTGTTCAGGAGTCATATCAAAGTGGCTCATTGTTGGTGAATGCTGTATCAATGAATCAACATTTCCAAGACTTGTTGCAAGACTGATTACTTTAACTGAATTCATTACAGTCCTTACAGCATCAATTCCACCTTTAATATCCACACTCATCATTCCTCCATATCCTCTCATCTGCTTTTTAGCTATTTCATGAGTTGGATGATCTTCAAGTCCTGGATAATAAACTTTTTCAACCTTTGGATGATTCTTCAAGAACTTTGCAACTTTCATAGCATTTTCACAATGTCTTTCCATACGAACACCTAATGTCTTCATTCCTTGCATAATCTGCCATGCATCAAATGGAGAAAGTACAGAACCAAAACATTGCAAATATGGCATTCTTGCTTTATCAATAAATTCTTTTGAACTTGCTATAACACCTGCTACAACTGTACCATGTCCACATAAGTATTTTGTTGCACTGTGTACTACAACATCTGCTCCTAAATCTAACGGATTCTGAAGATAAGGTGATGCAAATGTACTATCAACTACAACCTTAACACCTTCATGCTTATGTACCTGTTTGCTTATTGCTTCAATATCACTTATTTTTAATGTAGGATTGGCTGGTGTTTCTACATATACTAATTTAGTATTGGGCTTTATTGCTTTTTCAATAGCTTCAACATCTGTAGTATCAACTATTGTGTATTCAACATTAAATTTAGGAAGTATTTTAGTAAATAATGCAAATGAGCAGCCATAAATTACATCTCCAAATATAATGTGATCTCCTGCTTTAAGCTGGGATATTGTTGCAATTGATATTGCTCCAAGACCAGAACCTACTGCTAATGCTGCTTCAGCATGTTCCAATAAAGCTATTTTATTTTCAAGTTCTGCAACTGTTGGGTTTCCAAATCTTGAATATACAAAACCTTGATCTACATGCTGATTTAAATAAACTGCTGTATCAAAATCTGGTAAAACGAATGTTGATGTTTGATATAATGGACTTACATGTGAACCAGTTTCTTTATCATGAACCTGTCCAGCATGTATAACTTGTGTATTAATTTTCATAAATAATTCCTCCTCTTTTTTTGTATTTTGTATTTTCTATGAGTTAATGATATAATATCCTTAATTTTAAAACTATGTACATTTTGTCCATTATTTTCATTAATTTTTTATACAAATTATATTAAAGAAAGGAGTTTAAAAATGAAAAATACTTATACTCTGTATGATTTTCTTTCATTAAAAAAATATGAGAAATCTATAATAATGAACTCTGACTTAAAAACAAAAGATATATTGATCAAACACATTTCAGTTATAGAACCTCCTGTTGGCAATTTTATACGTAAAAATGAAATGGTCTTAACAACAGCTGTAAATTGTCATGATTCTGAAGAGTCATTAATTAAATTTATAAAAGAACTCTTTTCTTCAGGTGCTTCTGTAATAGCTGTTGCATTTGAAAATCCAAACTACTTTATCCCATCAAAAGTAATACAATTCATTAATGAACATAATATTCCTTTAATTCAGCTTCCTTGGGATTATCGCTTTGCTGATATTGTAGAAGATGTTCTGGCACAGCTCAAACATAAAGAAATAATAGAAAAACAGAAATGGGAGTCACTTCAGAAAAAGCTGCTCACTGCATATCTTAATGAGAAAGGCATTGATGATGCAGCTGAAATTATCAGTCATGTCATACCAAATGACATTATAATAACAGATAATCTGAACTCCCCTCTTGCTTTTATCCACAACAAACATAAAATAAATATTAACTCTATTCATGCAAAGCCTCTTCTTTTAGATAACTGTATAACATTATCCAAAATATTTATCGATAACAAAACTGTTGGACTAGTTTATATAAAATTAGATAACAAGACTGAATATGAGTATAAAGAAATATTTGAAAATTATCTAAATATGCCATTATCACTATGGTTCAACAAGGCTGCTATTATTGCATCTACCAAAAATGATCTTTTAGATGATTTTACTTGGAAAATGGCCAAAGGTGAAATAGAAAACTCTGAAGAGGAATTTGCCAGAGGAAGAAATTTGGGATTAAGGCTTAATAAAAACTATTTATGCATAGTAGGAAGGATAAATAATTTCCCCTGTATGGTCAATTCTACAAGAGAAGCAATTATTGACTGGGTAGATACAAATGCTTCTACAATAAAAAAACGTATCGATATCTTTAAACAACATATTTCATGCGATCTTGTATATACACTTCATTTAGAATACATAATCATATATTTAGAAGAAACGTCCTATGATAAACCTCAAAATATAAATAAAATCATTCAATTTTTAAATAACCAGCTAACCAAGCAATATCAACAATTAATCTGTTCATGGGGAATAGGAAGACAGTCAACTCCTAAGCAGTCATATAATCAAATGTATAAAGATGCTAAATTAGCAGCTGATTTATGTCTTAAAGAAAAGCCATTAGGAAATTACTATGAATACAAAGATATTGAAATTTATAAACTTTTATCCAATAATACTAATAATATAGAATCATTGAATATATCTGATAAGTATTTACAGAATCTAATTGAATATGGCAAAAGAAAGCAAATAGATTTGCTTTCATTTTTTGAAACATTTGTTGAAAATAATTGCA
>NZ_CAKVKB010000266.1 GCF_934754915.1 uncultured Clostridium sp. | reverse complement strand
AGGATAATATCTTATTATCCTTTATTAATATGACTTCTAATGTTCTTATTATTAACCAGGGAGGGGAACGAATGACTTTAGATGCATTAAAAAAATCTTTTTATCAAATTAAAGGGAAAACTATCGCTCTCGTTTATACATTTCAAGGGGATACATCCAATGGACTTGAACATTTTTTTATTTGGAAAAGTAAAATATTATCAAAATGGATGATTGCGGTTGAAGATTTACATTGTTTACCATTAATCTTAGATGTGAGAACATTTATTGACAAAGCAATTAACGGTACGTTACCTAATGTCGATTTTGTTTTAAATTTAAATACGGGTACATTCGATTTATCAGTTATGGCTTTAGTCCCTTCAACATGCAGTGCGTTAGGTATTCCATGCATACCTTGTAACGCAGTGTCAATTGTAACAGGTGAAAACAAACTGTTATCTAATTTAATTGCTGAATCTATCGGACTCCATGTTCCTAAAAATGTACCGGAAAATGAAAGCAGCGGCATTTTTCGTCCAATTAATTTGGGAAATAGTCTTGGTGTAAAAAGAGGATTTGATAATATTACATATAATGGAATCTATCAGGAGTTTATATCTGGTTATGAAATTACAACTCCTGCTGTGTATAATAGTATAACAGGTAAAATGGATTTACTTCCAACGGTTATGTATCTTCCAGACAATAAGGATTTGGATTGGTATAATGGAGAAGAAGTAAAGAAGAAAAGACTCGGGTATTCTTTTCGATTAGTCAATTTAGAGGATAAGCTTAAAGAAAAATATTTAAATTTAATTAACACATTGTCAATTCAGACTTTTTGTCGTATTGATGCAAGGGTAAAATGCTCCGAAGATATTTTTTTTAATTCTTCTTACAATATGGTTTTGGATGAAAATACATACTTTATAGAAATTAATGTTATGCCTACCATTAGAGACAATAATAATTTTGTCTATTCATTCCAGTCTGTAAGTGAAAATGACTCATTGTATTCTTGTATCACAACTCAAAGAGATTCTTTTGGTGATGTAAATGTTTATAGTTTTTTGTTAGCAAGCTCCATGATGTCTTTTTTAAACTAAGTAAAGAGCAGTCTATGATTGGCTGCTCTTTACTTTTATCAAAACCATGTGCTGAAAGAACAAGGGTTAAAACCTGTCTTAATTATAAACTCTTTCCGAATTCCCCTGGCTTCCAAAATCTTTTCAGGTGGGGAACATATATTTTCTAATTGTGGTTCATTGTATTTCTTTGACATAACATTTAATTGCAATAAAAGCTGGCCTGATCCAAGTATGTTATCAGCAAGTGAATTTTGGATCAATTTGTCCACAGGATATAACTTTAGTAATTCTCTTCCCAATTCTACACTTTCTGAATAACCAATAGATATTATATTTAAAGCATAACGAGCTGATAAAAATGGTAAATTTAATACTTCTTTATTATCAAAGATTAAATTCATAATCCTTTTTAGCTCACTCTCATCAACATGTGAATAACAGTATGTCTTTGCAACAGCTCTATTACTCATAATTGCTATTTTTTGAATACTTCTTTCTGGTCTAAACGCATAGTCTAATCCTTTATCAAAGTATTTTATTGCCTCATCAGGATAACCATTTGTCAGAAATGCAGCACCTGCATTATTTAAAATATGTGACATTCCTACCAATCCTGGAACGTTATAAACGGCCTGTTCCTGCAAAGCCATAAAATCATAGACAGACACATTATTTGTATCAAATTGCCGCACAAGATAGTTATTTTTTGCATAAATAGAATGATCTTCCATGCCATTGTTTGAAAAAATGGTACTTGCCTGTTTCATCATATCAATTTTCTGGGAAAAAGTTAGTTTGTCTAGAAAATATGCATTTCTATAAACGTGCGCTAATAAAATCTCATTGTCCAGTGACTTAGCAATTTCCCATGCTTTATTAATATCTTGTGTTCCACCATCATTACAAAACAACCGGAAAATTCTAAGAATACACTCCAAAGCTTTCATCAATTTATTATCATATTCAGTCTCTGCAGATTTTGAAGAAATATTTGTAATAAGGTCATCCAAATTTTGTCTTATAAGAGTCTTATCGCGAAAAATCATATCACTTCTTATCTGCATTATTGTAGGTGCATATAATCTTACATAAGAATTATTCGCCCAGTCTTCATTATATAATATACTCCTTTTGGTGTTGGAACATGTACTAAAACATTGATAAGAAAATGCATCTAAAAAATCATCTATATTTTCTACGCCACAGTTTATAACTTTGTAATTTTGTGTTTCGCCACTATTTCGTATCATCTTGACCTGAGTATTGTGCGGGCATCCTGATAAAAGTTTAATCGCTCTATCAAAATTATTATCCTTTAGCAATATAATGATAACAGGTCTTAAAATACTTGTTTTATGTAAGGCAATAAGCTGATTAATATACTTTGGTAAAACTTTGCCTTCTTGTATTATAATTGGATCGATAACATTTGGTCCTGCCGCCTGATGTTCTGTGACACTAAACAATTTACTAAGTACAGATATTATATCTAAAAGAGACATGGAATTTGATGATCTAAAACATTTATCAACCAACTCAGCGATATCAGGAATATGTTTTGTAATTTTGCCTAGAATATCAGCCAGTCTGCTCTTCATTACTTCATCTGTATCAATATAGTTAACCTTACCTTTAAAGCTGCGGAAATAATCTGCACCACGCCCAGTTACAAAACGTTGTTCAACAACATATAT
>NZ_CAKVKB010000265.1 GCF_934754915.1 uncultured Clostridium sp. | reverse complement strand
ATGAGGCTAATTTAGGAATTCCTAAATTAGCTAAAGTAGCTCTAAAAAAGAAGATAAAGGGAACGTTTATCGAAGAGTTACTTAAAGAAAGTAAATTACTATAAAACATGATACCTGTGAGCACTTTCTAAAGTGTCAACAATGTTCGCTAATTGTACATAGCGAACATATATTATAATGTGACGTATTTTGCTAGTAATGACCTATTAATTTTGGGAAAAGACTCGATGACTTATATGTCATCGAGTCTTTTTATAACTACATATTTTTTAAGAAAAAAGCTGATTATAGGGTGCTTGTATGCATAAGTAATATTGGTGATGTCCTACTCTTGTGGAACATTAGCTAAACCTTTATCAGCATGATTTTAATAGCGAAAGAGAGGAATAAAATGTCTTTAAATTTTATAGAGCGTATCAAGACTAGTAAAGAGCTTCGTCAAAATCTAAAATTAAGTCATTTGACTATTGAACATGCAGCCATTGACTTAAATACTTCTGTACAAAAAGACAATCAAATATTAGAACCAGATCGCGTCTCACCTGAAGATCCTTGGATTTTGAAAGAATATTTATCGAATAAGCTACAAAGCCAAAGAATAATTGGCTATCCCTATTCAAAACTAGTTGGTGACTTTCGTGATTATTGGTTTTTGGATACAAAAAAATAGCCAACCAGCAACTATCAAAATAATTACAGACAAAAATGATCTTATACTCAAAAAATTCTCCATTTTTTAAGTATAAGATCATCTTTTTTCGTTGTATTTTATGTGGTTAATCTCACACCAGCTTGCCCCAGAGAATAGCGTTCTGCATGACATGCTCTCACTGAAGGTGATCATACAATGATAAATTGCCATGTCACGGCGTGACCCATTGGTGCAATGTATCATGTACCCCCTCAAAAAAACACTAGGGTATACTGAAGTGCCATAAAAAAGTTAGGCATTTAGATAAGACCTTGAGTATTTTTGTTTTAATTTGTTATAAATGATTTATTAAATTTGATCAAACAAATCATTTAATGCTTCCGTCATTGTTGGATGCGTGTATATTTGATCGCGCAAAGTCTCAGCTGAAAGATGATTTTGCATCGCTAGACTAATGATATTAATCGTCTCAAATGATTCCTCAGCATAAATAGTTGTACCCAAAATTTGATGTGTCTGTGGATCTATTAATGCTTTATAGCTACCTCTTGGATTACCAATTACTTGTGTCTTAGGAACACTAGCTGCTGGCATCTTCAGTACTTTATAATCAATGCCTGCCTCATTCAGCTGTGCCTCTGTTTTTCCGACACTACTAATAGCCGGATTTAGAAAAATAGTATTCGCAAATACTGGTCGATTTAAACGACTTCGTGTCTTATCGCCATATAGATGATTAGCCATAATACGCCAATCATCTAACGAAATATACGTGAATTGTGGCCCGCCGGTAACATCACCTAAAGCATAGACATCTTTAGCATCTGTTTCTAGTATATCATTGACTAAAATTTCACCGTGTCTACCTGTTTTAATACTAGTTCTTTCTAGGTGCAAATCGGTCACATTAGCTTTACGTCCCGTAGCAACTAATAACCCATCGGCCTGTATATTTTTAATCCCTTTTGGTGTGCTTATAGTTAATGTAACACCATCTAGTGTATCATTTACACCAGTTAAGTTGCTTTCTAACAAAAAGGATACACCATCCTCCTCTAAATCATTTTTAGCTTGTTCGGCAATTTCAGGCTCAAAGTGTCCTAAAATCTTAGATGATTTATCAATGATGGTCACACGGCTACCAAATTGTGCATACATTGATGCAAATTCCAAGCCAATTGGTCCACTACCAAGAATAACTAATTCCTTTAATTGTTTATCTTTTACAAGTAAGTCTGTGGACGAATAAACATGTTTACTAGCAAGCAATCCATCAATATTAGGCCAAATTGGTGTTGCTCCTGTATTAATAAAAATACGATCTGCAGTTAAAGTTTCCTGCCCTGAGTTATCAGATACTCGTACCGTATGGTCATCCAAAAATTCAGCAGTAGCTGTTAAAACAGTGGCTTCTTGTAAATCAGCCACCTTATGGTAATTTTTATTACGTAGCATTGCTGTTAGGGCATTTTTCTTTTTTAAAGCGACTTCATATTCTATACCCCGGTGGGCATTAATAATCATGTTTTTAGTCGGTAAACAAGCAACATTAATACAAGTCCCGCCATACATGTTGGGATCTTTTTCAATAATTAATACTTCTTCACCGTGTTTTGCAAGTGTTCCTGCAAGTGTTTTACCCGCTTTTCCAAATCCAATAATAATATTACTAAAATGTTTCATTATTCACCTTGCTATTCAAGAATTTAATGATGTGATCGAATCACAAATCAGGATCTAAAATAATTAAGTAATTAAAATTATTTAGAAATAATTTTTGAATCTAATTCCCAATTTGGATGTTATTTTTTGTACAAGATTATTGCAGCAATGTTCTGATATTTTCATACTCTGATCCCCCTCAATCAATTATATATAATTCAATTCTTTTAACGCAAATTTATTGTCCATATCAGGATCCAAGATAAGGCAAGCAGGTGTGAATTTTTAATGGATTATCAAAAAGAAAGGTGTTTGAATTAGCTGTTTCTTTAATTGATACCGACAATCCCCTCAATATCAGACGGTTTATTTATCAAAGGAATGTTTGCTTCTTTAAAGTGGATGACAACATTCTATTTTAGAAATTGCAGATGGTAAATTATCTAAAAGGGGCGATAATTAAATCGCCCCTTTGAAAACTGATTAAAACAGCCCCCATTATCT
>NZ_CAKVKB010000264.1 GCF_934754915.1 uncultured Clostridium sp. | reverse complement strand
ATATATATTGACAATCCATTCACCAAGGCGTATAATACTTCATTGCTTAATTTTAAGAGTTCCTAACTAAAGAAAAGGAGGAAAGGAATATGACTTTTTATAAAGAACTTCAGTTAAATCAATCTGGTTCAAAAGAACTCATTAGAAATTCAGAAAAAAACATTGAAAAATTACGCCATATTTCTATCTATTTGTTTAAAATCTTTATAACCATAGTATTCTGCATGGCTGTTGTCATGTCTTATACCAAAATCTTTGGTACTGATAACAGTATTGTTGGAGTTGTTGTACTTCTTTTTGTTCTAGTATTTCGAAATGCTGATTTGGGAATCCAGACATCTCATGCTATTCCATCTTTAATAGCAATCTTTTTAATCTTAGCTGTTGGACCAAGATTAAGCAATATGACTAATATTTACACTGCTTTATTAATAAATTTTGTAAGTATATTCTTATTGATGATTTTAGGATGCTACAATGTGATGATGTTTAACCAGTCTACATTAGTTTTAAGTTATCTTTTATTATATGGATATGATGTCAATGGTTCTTCATATATAAACCGACTATTTGGGCTTGCTTTAGGAGCCTTAATTACAAGTATTATATATTACCGCAATCACCATAATAAAACTTATGATATTAAACTGAAAACTTTATTTGAAGAATTCAGCATGAATGCTGATAGGACAAAATGGCAGTTGTCTTTAACAATTGGAGTTTCATCAATTTTATTTTTTGCTGGATTAATTAATCTTCCAAGACCTATGTGGGCAGGTATTGCAGTAATGTCTATAATGGTTCCTTTTTCTGAACATCAAAAGAAGAGAACAAAAGATAGGATATGGGGAAATATTTTAGGATCGCTTATTGTATTTATAATATATAAATATTCTCCTGATTTTATATACAATAATATTGGTATTATTGGTGGAATAGGTGTAGGTCTTTCTGCAACTTATGGTTTTCAATCTGTATTTAATACATTTGGTGCTATATCTATTGCAGCAACCATTTTAGGTTTTCCAGCTGCTGTTTTTTACAGGATATTTAATAATATTTTAGGTTCAATTTATGGATTATTATTCAATAAGTTCTTTTTTAAAGCTATTGATATTATTTTATAAAAAAGGAATTGTCGCATTAAGAAAATCAGATACCATATATAGTGTGTTGATTAAATTCTTTGATACTATATATGATATGATTTAATCTTTATGCCACAATCCCTTTTCTTTTTACACATTTAATCATCTAATATATACATATTTCAATAATTAAGACTACATATAATTAAAGAAATTTTAAAAAGATTTCACCTTTCATTGTAAATTATACATTATTAATTGAAATATATATGATTAAAACCATATTTTAAATTTATATCATTATCCATATATTTCACATGATTATAAAGTAATCAGTTTAATTATCCAGTTATCATTTTTCCATCAGTTATAGTTATATCATTTACTTTTTCACCTTTCATAAGAGAATTTATAACTTCAATAACTCCTTCTGCCACTCCTTCACTATTCTGGTCTAATGTACACGTAAGTCTTCCTTCTTTTATGCTGTTTAGAATCTCATCATCACAGTCAAAAGTTCCTGTTACAGCAGATACATTATATTCAAGCAGAGCTTTTTCCATGCCTTTATATATTGGACTATTAGCAGCAAAAAAAACTTTTATATCAGGATATGCTGTTAACAGCAATTTGGTATTTTCATATGCTTCTTCAGAGTCAGATCCACTTTCACATGTTATTCTGGCAGCTACATCCATTCCCTTATCTTTCATTTCATCATAGAAACCATCGCATCTATTTTCACAGTTTATAGAATTTACATTTCCATATAATACTGCAACCTTATCATCCTTTGATACTTTGCTTAAAAGTTCATCTGCAACTTTTGCTCCTCCATCATGATTATCAATTCCTACATATGTGGAAACATGTGCTCCATATGATTCAAGAAGTTCCCTGTTAATATCATTATCTATAAGAATAATTGGAATGTCAGCATCATTTTATTAAAAATTGTGTTTCAGCTTTTTCAGTTACTACTTTACTCATAAAGTATTTCTCTTCTGCATCAGTTTTATTATTTTGAACTAATCTATTGAAATTATCTATGACTGTTCTTTCTTTCACTGTCAACATGGCTATTTCTTGTCCATCTACTTCAATTCCATCATTAAGTGATGTGCTTATACTTTTCCACAAATCGTTGTATTCTTGAATAATTTCTATAAAATCATCTGAACTTTTCTTTTCTTCCTCGCTAGATATCATTTCTAAATATGCTTGAATGTTACCATTTAATGTTTCAATTTCATTTTCTATTGAATTATTCAAGTTGGAATTATATTCTATTAATTGCCCTTTTACATTTGCTTGTATTTGAGAAATATCTGTTGCAATTGTTCTGCTCATCTCAATTTTTTGTACATCTACATTATACATGTTTTCAATATTATCTTTTAATATGTTAATTTTTTCATACCCTATAAAATTTAAAATAATTATAGTAATTAAAGATATTATACTTATTAGACTTATAGCTGATGATATTGAAAATCCTATTTTCCCCTTACTTTTAGATTTCATAAAACGCCCCTAATAATTTTATCCCTTCAACATATTTTAGTACATTTTTACATTAATTTCAATTATTAGAATTTATAATTTTCTTTATAAAACCTGATATATTATTTCCTAGACCTATATCTTTTACTAAATATACTCATAATAAATATAAGGACTTTAAAGCTAAAATAAATTTAACTGAAAAGTCCCTCCAATATTTTTATTATTCATTTTTAAAAATTTCAAAAGCAAAAAATACATATAATTTTAACAACTGCCTCATTGAATAAA
>NZ_CAKVKB010000263.1 GCF_934754915.1 uncultured Clostridium sp. | reverse complement strand
ATGTTGTACTGTGTTATAATTTCATATATAAATTGGTATTATTTGTAAATTAAGAGGGCGTAATGAATGTATTGGATTCAATAATGGAAGAAAAATTAGATTTTACAGATTATGTTTTGTTTGAAATATTATGGTATATTGATGATGAAGAAGAAAATAGTATTAAAGAATCTAACTTTATAAATGCAATAAATAAAATGAAAGATATGTTACAGATTAAACAAAATTAATATTGTAAAATTGTTTCTATGATTATGAATATTAATATGATATTGTATTTAAATTTTTATAAGTATTGTTTAAGAAAAGAAGGTTATAGATGAATATTAGAAAGTGTTGACAATTCCAATATATAAGAGAAGATGTCAATTATAGAGGAGAGATTGGATGAAAATAGAATATAAAAAACTTACAGAAAATGAATTGGATATTTTTATTGAAATGAGAATAAATCAGCTTCGTGAAGAAGGTGCTACTGAAGATATTGATTTAGTTCCAGCATTGAAAGACTATTAAAGTCGTCATATGGCTGATCACACTTTTATATCATGGTTGGCTTTTGATGGAGATACTATTATAGGAACAAGTGGAATGTCATTTGTAGAAAAACCACCTTATTTCGGATGTCCTAGTGGGAAGATGGGATTATTGTCAAGCATGTTTACAAATCCTAACTATAGAAGAAGAGGAATTGCTAAGGAATTACTTTCTCGTGTTATTGATGAAGCGAAAAAATATGGATGTGGAACAGTACAAATAACAGCATCAGATATGGGTGTTAAGTTATATAATGATTTTGGATTTGTACATAATGAAAACTTTATGCAATACAAACTTTAAAATTTAATAATATTGATACTTTTATTACCACATTAGAATTTTCCCCACTTGTGGGGAAAGAATATTTATATAACTGAAAGTAAATTTTAAGTTAACGTTAGCTTATGGTATAATTATAAAACAATATTATTTCAATGGAGATAGAAATAAGACTTTTAATTTGCAAAAGGTTGGAGAAATTAATTTTGAAACCAGATTCAATAGTATATGAATATTGTAGCATGAATAGCTGATTCATATATATGGAAAGCTGGGCAAGGTTAGTGCAAATGGTTTGATTGATTTTTATATATAGATAATAAAATAAATGTGGTAAGTAGGCGAGGAATACTATGGATGATTTTAAAGCAAATGATGTTCATTTTTTTACTAATTTTAAAAAAGTTAAATTTAAAAGTTATAATGCAAAGAACTGTAGTTTTTCACAAAATGATATGGTGAAAATGATTGAAAAATATAGATTTAGACCATTTAATGATAGGGTAGCATATTTAGAAGTTTATACATCTAATAAAATAGAGGGAAATACATTGACAAAAGGGCAGACAAAAGCAGTTCTTGAAGGCATAGCTCAAGATGCAGATTTAAGATCTCAGACTGAAGTGATACAGCTTAATAGAGCAATAAGAGATAATTTTGCTATTAAGGATTTAAGTATGGAACTTATTTTGAATATTCATAAGGACATTACATTTAATACATTAGAAAAGAGTGAGTGGGAAGGTAAAATAAGAAATGAACAAGTTTATATTTCTAATAGTGCCATAGTACCTCCCAATTCAGATAAAGTAAAAAAAGAGCTGAGCGATGCAATTGATATATTTAATAACAGCCATAGAGAATTAATTGATATTTTAAAATTTAAGCTAGACTTTGTGAGGATACATCCATTTATGGATGGCAATGGGAGATTATCTAGGCTTTTAATGAATGGTCTTTTAAGTGCGAAAGGATATCCTAGAATAATCATCAGAAATCAAGATAAGGGTTTTTATTATGATGCAATAGAAGCATCTTTAAGAGTCGGAAAGTATGATGCATGGCTGAAATTTATGCTCACATATATGAAATTCATGTGTGAATTAGAGGATATGTTCCTTGGAGATATAGAATAAATGAATCGTTCAATTATTATTGGAAGACATATTATAAATTGACACTGGAGATAAATATGTAGATATAGAGAAAAGAAGAAGCTGTTGCAAAATGATGGATTCATTTTGTAACGGCTTTTTTGTTAAATTAAAAATACTGATACATTCATATTAAATTTTACTAATGTATAAAAATGAAATTTATTAAAAATAAATACAACATATGGTAAAAGTTGTATAATATTATTATGAGAAACTATGAAAATGATTGTAATTATTTTTATTAATTGCTCGTGTCTTATATAAATGATAACACATGTTGTATTTAAATTTGTTTTATAACAGTGTAGTAATTAACCGTAACATTGGATGTATAAGGGGGAGGTGAGATTATGCAGGTATTTCAAATAAGAATTAAATTATTTTTACTAAAAGATATTATTGCAGATAGTGTACAGAGCTGTTTGAATTCATTTATTGATGGAGCATTTTGTAAGAACGAAGAATTATTAAAATTCCATAAGGATAATAAATTTAAATTTTATTGTTTTGATGGTCTTTATCCAATTGAAAAGGATAAGATTTATAAAAAGAATAATATTTATACTCTTACTTTAAGAACAATTGATAAAAAAATTGCAGAGTTTTTTTATAGAAAGTTGGTAAATGAATTTAATTCAGATTTTAAAGGTTTAACTTCTGAAATAAAAATCATTCCTAAAAAGCATATTGATAAAGTTTATTCAGTAACTCCAGTAGTTGTTAAGACAGAACATGGTTATTGGAAGCATCAATTATCTATGGATGATTTTGAAAAAAGATTAAAGGAAAATCTTATAAAGAAGTATAATACTTTTATGAAAACATGGATTGTCAATACTTTTTAATACATTTTTTATTCGGTCATATTTGCAAGTCTATACTCAACTGGAGTCATATAGTTTAAAGAACTATG
>NZ_CAKVKB010000262.1 GCF_934754915.1 uncultured Clostridium sp. | reverse complement strand
GAATTAATGAAGCGTTTTAAAACACCTAGAACAATTCCCAGTGAATTAAAAAATAGATTAATTGAAATTGATCCTGTTCGAGGTGAAAATTTAGCTAAGAATCTTGAAAGACCTTTGATGGCTATTCCGTTAGTTGCTCATGAGGCTTTAACAACAGCTTATATCAATGATGTTGATGGACTTGGTGTATTTGCACAACAATTATATGGCTTTGGTAGAAAAGGTGATGTTTTTTTAGGTATATCTACTTCAGGAAACAGCCAGAATGTAATGAGTGCAACAGTTGTGGCAAGAGCTTTAGGGATAAAGGTTTTAGGTCTTACAGGAGTTCATGGTGGAGAATTGAATTCAGTATCTGATGTTTGTGTTAAAGTACCTGAAACAGAAACATATATGATTCAAGAACTACATTTACCAATTTATCATTGTTGGTGTTTGATGTTAGAAGATCATTTTTTTGGAGAAGACAAATGATTGGTTGTGTTGTTTTAAATTATAATGATGCAAAAACTACGATGGATTTTTTAAAGAAAATTCAATTTATGAATTCTATAGACAAAATTGTTGTGGTTGATAATTGTTCAACTGATAATTCGTATGTTCAATTAAAAGAATTAGAAAACGAAAAGATTCATGTTATTAAATCAGAAAAAAATGGTGGTTACGGATATGGTAACAATATAGGTATAGATTATTTAAAAGACTTAGTAGATTATATAATCATTGCAAATCCTGATGTTGAGTTTGAAGAAAATGTTGTTTTAAAAATGAAGTCTGCATTTGATGAAAACACGGCAATTGTTGCTCCATTAACAATGCAACCAGATAAAAAAAGACAGCTTCCAGAAGCTTGGAAAGTTCCAACTGTAAAGGATTATTTTCTTTTTTCGTCAAAAATCTTGAATAAAAAGTTTAGGCCTATGTGGTATTCAAATGAATATCTACAAAAAGGAATTGTAAATGTTGATTGTGTACAAGGTTCATTTTTTATGATAAGAACAGATGTTCTTCCAAATAAATTATATGATGAAAATATTTTTTTGTTTTTTGAAGAGTCTTGTATAGGGAAATATTTTAAAGATAAAGGTATGACTACAAAATTATTGGTTGACGAATCATATATTCACAATCATTCAGTAAGTATTAATAAATCTTTTAATTCAGAAGTAAAGAAAAGAAAAATTACTTTAGATAGCTTTTATACATATTATAAAGATTACTATAAATTGAACCCTTTATTATTATGGTTAATGCGAGTATATAAAAAATTTATTTATATAGAGAATTATATTATTTTAAAAACGTTATATAACTAGGTGGTGAAATTATGATTTCAGTGGCGATGACGACATTTAATGGTGAAAAATATATAGAAAAACAAATTGAATCAATATTAAATCAGAGTATGCCTGTAGATGAAATTATAGTTTGCGATGATGGATCATCCGATAAAACAGTTGAGTTATTAGAAAAGTATGATGTAAAGATAGTTGAGAATTCTGAAAATTTAGGTTATAGATTAAATTTTAAAAAAGCTATGGAATTATGTAATGGAGATTTTATTTTTTTGTGTGATCAGGATGATGTTTGGAAAAAAGATAAAGTCAAAGAAATGGTTTCCATAATGGAGTCTAATAAAGATATTCATGTTCTATCGAGCTCTTTTGATTATATTGATGAAAATGACAATTTAATTTCAACCGTATTAAAAAAAGGCTATTCAAATAATAATTTGTATAATAAAGAAGTAAAATCAGGTGATTTAGTTCAAGTGAATTCGAATGAATTTATTTATGGAAATTATTTTCAAGGGTGTGCACTTGTAATGGACAGAAGTACAAAAGATTTTTTTATAAATCATTTTGATGACAGAATACCTCATGATTGGATTATTAGCTTGTATGGTTCTTTAGATGGGGGTATGTATTTTTTGAATAAACCTTTGTTTGAATATAGAATTCATAATAAAAATTCAATTGGTGTTTCAACATTGAATCAAGGTACTGCTACTCATGTAAATCGAGCATATCAATTTGAAGAACGATATCAGAAGGCTAGAGATGCATTGTATGTGCTAGATATTTTAAAAATAAATTGTAATGATTTTTATTTAGAAAATATTAAAGAATATAACAATATAGAATTGTTTATGCATAATCATATTGTATATTTAAAAAAGAAGAGTTTCTTTAAATTGTTATTTCAAAATAGATATAGTTATTATAAAAAATTAAAAACATATCGGGGTAGAATAATGGATTTGTTATATTGTTTAAAATGATTTTAGTGTGTAGTATAATATTATGGTATGTAATTATATCTTTAGTTATGATAGAACGAATTGAGGTGTTTAAATGGATCCACAAAATGCGATTGAAGTACGTAATATGTATAAACAATTTAAAGTAGATTATGATAAAGCACATACTTTAAAAGATAAATTATTATTCTGGAAAACGAGTCATGTTGAGATTCATGAAGTACTAAAGAATATTAATATGGATATTAAAAAGGGTGAGACAGTTGCCTTAATTGGTACGAATGGTTCTGGTAAATCAACTTTATTGAAATTGATGACGAAAATTATTTTTCCAAATAAGGGTACCGTTGAAACCAATGGCAAGCTTACTTCTTTACTAGAATTGGGTGCTGGTTTTCACCAGGATTTTACGGGTAGAGAAAATATTTATTTTAATGCTTCTATTTTTGGATTAACAAAAAAAGAAATTGATGCTCGTATTCAAGATATTATAGATTTTAGTGAATTAGGCGAATTTATTGATCATCCTGTTCGCACATATTCATCTGGTATGTATATGCGTTTAGCTTTCTCTGTAGCTATTAATGTGGATGCAGAAATTTTATTGATTGATGAAATCTTAGCTGTAGGTGATCAACATTTCCAGGAAAAGTGTTATCGTAAATTAAAAGAATTAAAAGATTCAGATAAGACAAT
>NZ_CAKVKB010000261.1 GCF_934754915.1 uncultured Clostridium sp. | reverse complement strand
ACCATACTCACCATAAACAGTAAAAAACCTCATTCCTGTGGATGGTATCCTAAACAAATGACTATATGTATATGCCATTAATTCATTTGATTTTTTAGTTGCTGCATATAAACTAACCGGATAATCTACTCTATCTTCTATTGAAAAAGGGATTTTTTTATTATTACCATACACAGAACTAGATGAAGCATATAATAAATGTTTCACATTAAATTTTCTACACATTTCTAAAATATTTACAAATCCCACCAAATTTGATTGCACATATACATCCGGATTTTTAATACTATATCTGACTCCAGCCTGAGCTGCTAAATTAATAACTACCGTAGGCTTATATTGCTTAAATATATTTTTTAATAAATTCTTATCGACCAAATCACCCTTAATAAAATTAAATTCACTACATTTTTTTAATATATCCAATCGTTTATATTTCAAATTAATATCATAATAATCATTTAAATTGTCATATCCAATTACTTTATTTCCTTCACTTAATACCCTCTTAGCCAAATGAAATCCTATAAAACCTGCTACACCTGTTATAAAAAAAACTTCATTATTTTTATTCAACACTATAATCCTCCCTAAGCTATACACCAACTCCAAAATATTTTAACCCTTTAGCTTCAATATCCTTTCTGCTATATATATTTCTTAAATCAATGAAAATATCTCCCAACATTTTTTCTTTCATTTTTAATATATCTATATTTCTAAACTGATTCCATTCTGTTAACAAAACTACTGCATCTACTTCCTCTGCAGCTTCATATTCATTATTACAAAACACTATACTTTCTTTTATTTTTTCAAATCTCCATTGTCCTTCTTTTTTTCCTTCTGGATCAAAAATACGCAACCTCGCACCTTTTTTGACAAGTTCATTGCATATTACTATTGAAGGTGCTTCTCTCATATCATCTGTTCTTGGTTTGAATGTTATTCCTAAAATACCAATTTTTTTATTATTAACACCTTTTAATGCATTATTAATTTTATCTACCATTTTCATTTTTTGTTTTTCATTTGCCTTAATAACAGCTTCTATTACGGTTAAATTCTCATTATTATTTTTTCCTATTGCCATCAATGCTCTTGTATCCTTCGGAAAGCAACTTCCTCCATATCCTGGGCCAGCATGCAAAAATTTTGATGATATTCTTCCATCTTTACCCATGGCTTTTGCAACATCCTGCACATTAGCACCTATTTTTTCACAAAGATTAGCAATTTCATTTATAAATGAAATTTTTGTTGCTAAAAATGCATTACATGCATATTTAATCATTTCTGCTGTTTCAATATTAGTTTCAACAAATGGAGTTTCATTTAAATATAATACTCTATATACACTCTTCATTATTAATTTAGCTTTTTCACTATCACTTCCAATTACGATCCTATCTGGATGCATAAAATCCTGAATTGCTGAACCTTCTCTCAAAAATTCAGGATTTGAAACTATATCGAAATCTACTTTTATATTTCTTTCGATTAATTCTCCTAATATTACCTTTTTTACTTTCTTCGCGGTTCCAATTGGTACTGTTGATTTATCAACAATAACTTTATAAGAATTTATATATTTTCCAATTTCTTTTGCTACTTGTAATA
Organism: uncultured Clostridium sp.; assembly: GCF_934754915.1. GTDB lineage: Bacteria > Bacillota > Clostridia > Clostridiales > Clostridiaceae > Clostridium. Next base: position 1,402 of record NZ_CAKVKB010000261.1, on the reverse strand, counting down.
CATATTCCAAGTCGGCACTTCCATCTTCTTTAGGAGGTGTTCCAACTGCAATAAATATAACATCTGCCCAACTTACTGCTTTTTCAATATTATTAGTAAATTTTAATCTTTTATAATAAACATTTTTTTTAACCAGTTCATCTAGTCCAGGCTCATATATAGGAATATCTCCTTTTTTTAATTTATTAATTTTATTATTATCATTATCCATAATAATAACTTCTAATCCAAAATCAGATAAACAAGTGCCTGCAACTAATCCAACATATCCACTTCCTATTATTGCTACTTTTCTTATATTATCTTGCACATACCTCACCTACAATTAGAAAATTTTCTTATACCTATGTTAATCTACATTATGAAATAAATTAACGATAATTATTTATATTTTAGCTATATATAAAAGTTTTTTTATTTCTTTTACAGATAACCACTCTGTATTTTTCCCAGAATCATACTCAAATCCTTCTTTAACAAGCTTTCCTCCAGGAGTCATATATTTTTGTGAATTCCACCAATCAAAATGTGGATATATTATGTAATGTTTTTCATATTCATAAGTCATTCTAGAATCATCTTTAGTAATCATTACTTCATCAAGTTTTTCACCTTCACGTATTCCAATTTCCTTCATATCTCCATCAGGATTCATAGCCCTAGCTAAATCTGTAATTTTAAATGAAGGAATTTTAGATATATATGTTTCCCCTCCTCGTGATTCTTTTAGTGCTTTAAACACAAGATTAACACCTTCATCTAGAGTAATCCAAAATCTTGTCATTCTATAATCTGTTATAGGCAATGTTTTTTCGCCTCTTTCAAGTAACGTTTTAAAAAATGGAATTACAGATCCCCTACTTCCTGCAACATTTCCATATCGGACTACAGAAAATACTGTTCCATTTCCTCCCGAATAAGCATTGCCTGCGATAAATAATTTATCTGAAACAAGTTTTGTACCTCCATATAAATTAATTGGATTCACGGCTTTATCAGTAGATAGTGCTACAACTTTTTTAACTCCACAATCTATTGAAGCATCAACTATATTCTGCGCTCCATGTATGTTAGTTTTTATTGCTTCAAAAGGATTATATTCACATGCTGGCACTTGCTTCATTGCTGCTGCATGTATTACATAATCAATATCTTTAAATGCTCTATAAAGCCTATCTTTATCTCTCACATCTCCTATAAAGAATCTTAACTTTTTATATTTATCAGGATATTTCATTCTAAATTCTTTTGCCATTACATCCTGATTAAATTCGTCTCTTGAATATATAACTATTCTTTTAGGATCAAATTCTTTTAAAATTCTTTCAGTAAACTTTTTACCAAAAGAACCTGTCCCACCAGTTATCAAAATTGATTTATTATCAAGCACTAATTGTATACC
>NZ_CAKVKB010000260.1 GCF_934754915.1 uncultured Clostridium sp. | reverse complement strand
TGCGATAAAATTATATGCAATTTCACTTAATCCATTACCATCATTTCTATCATAGAAAATATTTACACCATCTTTAAAAAGTGACATATTGGTATGCATTCCTGATCCATTTTGAAATGTTTTTGGCTTTGGCATAAAAGTCGCTGCTAATCCCATATTTTTTGCAATGGCCTGCACAGTCATTTTAAATGTCATTATATTATCAGCAGTTTTTAATGCTTCATCATACTTGAAGTCTATTTCATGCTGTCCATGTGCAACTTCATGATGAGATGCTTCTATTTTAAATCCCATTTTCTCTAAATTTAAACATATCTGCCTTCTTACATTTCCTCCTAAATCTATATGATCTAAATCAAAATATCCTGCTTCATCGTGAGTTAATGGAATTGCTCTTCCAACTTCATCTCTATGAAATAGAAAGAATTCACATTCTGGACCTACTTGAAGTTCATATCCCATTTCTTCAGCTTTTTCTATTGCTTTTTTTAATATTTGTCTAGGATCACCTAAAAACGCTTCTCCACTTGGAACATAAACATCACATATCATTCTAGCTACCGCATTTTTATCAGGTCTCCAAGGTAATATTACAAAACTATCTAAATCAGGTCTTAGGTACATATCAGATTCTTCAATCCTAGCAAATCCATCTATAGATGAACCATCTAAAGTACATTTATTATCCAAAGCTTTTTCTAACTGCCCTTTTGTTATTGCTACATTCTTCAAATTACCAACTATATCTGTAAATTGTAATCTAATAAAATTTATATCATTTTCTTCAACTATTTTTAGTATATCCTCCTTAGTATATGACATTATTAACCACTCCTCTATATTTAAACTGATAAATATTTTTTTATTATGTTATAATCTTTTAAATTCTCAGAAGTTAAGCTATCAATAATAGTACCTTTATCCATAGCATATCCTCTTTGTGATATTTGTTGAATTAATCCTATATGTTGTTCAACTAATAATACAGTTAATCCTAAATCCTTATTTATTCTTAAGATTATATCTCCAATTTGTTGTACAATATTAGGTTGTACACCTTCTGATGGTTCATCTAGTAACATAAGTTCTGAGTTTCCTGTAAGAACCCTCCCTATTGATAACATTGCCTGCTCTCCACCACTCATAGTTCCTGCCATTTGATCTCTACGTTCTTTTAATCTAGGAAAATATTCATATACCAAATCATAATTAGGTTTTACGTTTTTTAACGGCCTTATTGATTCACCCATTTGTAAGTTCTCTTCAACTGTTAAATTAGGAAACACCATATGTCCTTGAGGCACATATGATATTCCATCCCATGCCCTCTCATATGCCTTTGAACCTGTTATATTTTTTTCCTTATACATTATTTTTCCACCATTAACTTTTAGCAGACCACATAATGTTTTTACAAGTGTGCTTTTTCCAACTCCATTTCTTCCAATAACAGAAACTATCTCACCTTTATTTATATTTATATTAACTCCTTGAAGGATATTAACTTTTTCATATCCGGATACTAAGTCCTTCGTTTGAAGCATATTAATCATTCCTTTCACAAAATAATAACCATATTCTTATTGTCCTAAATATATTTTTATTACCTCCTCATTATTTTCAATTTCTTCTATATTACCTTCTGCAAATTTCTTTCCATAATGTAATACAGTTACATCTTTAGCTATTCTCTTAACAAAATTAATATCATGTTCAATAAAAAGAATTCCTATTCCTTGACTATTTAAATTTTCTATCATTTTTGCAGTAAATTCCGTTTCTTCTGGTCCAAGTCCGGCAGCTGGTTCATCTAACAATAATAATTCAGGTTTTGATGCCAATGACATTGCTATTTCAAGCCATTGCTGCTGACCATGTGTCATATTTTTTACTAGTGGATTTCCTAAATCTTTGATATTAACTAATTCTATTAATCTATCTATTTCATCTGACAGCTCTTTTTTCTTTACGAAATTTTCAGCTGCTATTCTTATATTCTCTCTTAATGTCATTTCTTCAAATATACCTGGTACTTGCATTTTTATACTTAGCCCGCTCTTGGCTCTTTTAAATGGTGATAAACTTGTTATATCCTTTCCTTTAAATACAATTCTTCCTGAAGAAACAGGTATAATTCCCATAATCATTTTAAATACTGTTGTTTTTCCGGCTCCATTTGGACCTATTAAACAATGAAGTTCTCCTTTTTTCATAACCATACTAAAATCTTCTACAGCTTGTATCCCACCAAATTGTTTAGAAACCTTATCTAAAACTAAAAGCTCTTCATTACTTCTACCAATGTCTGTCATATAATTCACCTCTTTTACTAATTTTCTAATGATTTTTCCTTATTTTTATTAAACATTTTATAAAAAAACTCATCGCTCTTTTTAAATAATGCTACTAATATTCCATCTGGTATAAATAGCACAACCAATATCAATAAAACACCTAATATTAATTGACTATATTCACTTCCTGTTGTTGCCAAAAATTGAGTAAACCATGAATATATTAATGTCATTATCATTGCTCCAGTAACATTTTTTCTTCCTGCAACTGCTACCATAACTACAGCTATTGTTGACGCGCTAACACTAAAATTAGTTGGAACTACATACCCACTCCATGAAGCAAATAATACTCCTGCAAGTCCAGCAAGAGCTCCACTAACAGAAAATGCAATAGTTTGTATTTTAGCTGTATTATATCCAAAAAGTTCACTTCTAATTTGATTTTCTCTTATTCCAAATAAAGCATATCCTGATCTTGAAACTTGAACTTTTCTCATTAAAAGATATATTATTAATAAAAATACAATTACTAATATATAAAAACTAGGTCCAATAAAATCAAAATTTCCTATAGCTAATGATGGAATATTGTTAAGTCCATTAAAACCACCAAGCGGAACTCCTAAAACCTTCCATTTACCATCACTAGTTTGGGTCATAAAAGTCTCTAAAACTGTTGCAACACACATAGTAATAATTCCTGTAAATATATTATTTATTTTTCCATAAAATATAAATGATGCTAATAATGCTGCAAATAACCCAGATATTATTACTGCTATTAAC
>NZ_CAKVKB010000259.1 GCF_934754915.1 uncultured Clostridium sp. | reverse complement strand
TTAGCTGTAGGTGATCAACATTTCCAGGAAAAGTGTTATCGTAAATTAAAAGAATTAAAAGATTCAGATAAGACAATTGTGATTGTTACACACAGTTTGGATGTTGTAAAAGAGTTATGTGATCGTGCTGTTTGGATTTATAAAGGAGAATTACGCTTAGATGGGGATCCTATTTATGTTATTGATGAATATTTAAAACAAGTAGCGATTGATCATAAAGAAGAAAAGAAAAAGGCTATTATTGAAGGGAAACACCATTTTAAGGGTGCGGTTTTCGTAGACAGCCCAAGAGATTTTGCGACTATAAAAAAATCAGATGAAATATTAACTTGTAGAGGTTGGCAAATTTCAGATCATGATGATGCAATTTTGGAAATTAAGTTAGATGAAAATGAAATAACAGATATAATACGCTCAAATCGTCAAGATGTTTTTGAAGCTTATCAAGAAGCGTATGCTGGTGATTTAGATGCCGATAACATTGGATGGGAGATTCAAGTTGATTTGAAAGATTTCTCGGTAGGACAACATAAATTGAACGTACAGTGTGTTGAGCCTAACGGCAATTTGTTAGCAGAAAAAAATATTCAATTTATATTAGAATAAGGTGGTGAAAATATGCATATTTTTAGAGATATATATGACTACCGTGAATTATTAAAGACAAATGTAAAAAAAGATATTCGAGGTAAATACAAAGGCTCTTTTTTAGGGGTTTTATGGTCGTTTATTAATCCTCTATTACAGGTAATTGTGTATTGGATTGTGTTTCCATATTTAATGCGTGGAGCCGGTGGAGATAATTATCTTATTTATTTGATTACAGGTTTAATTCCATGGACTTTCTTTTTGACTACAGTAAGTGCAGGGACAACTTCGATAAAAGCAAATGCAGGGATTATAAAAAAAGTGTATTTTCCTAGAGAAATTCTATTGATTTCACAAGTTTTAAGTGGATTAGTGAATTTTTTCATCTCCTGTCTAATTATCGTTGTTTTCTGCCTTGCGTTTGGATTAGGGATAACTAAGTATATTATCATGTTGCCAATCATTGCTTTTGTTCAATCTGTGTTGATTTTAGGAATTATTTTTATCTTGGGATCGATTAATGTTTATGTTCAAGATTTAGAGTATATTATTGGATTTATATTGAATATGGGTATGTATGCAACACCCATTATTTATGATATAAGCTTATTGAAAAATGCTGGTATTTTATACAAATTAGTTAGTATCAATCCTTTAACTATTTTAGTTACCTCTTATAGAGATATATTTATGTATCATCAATGGCCAAATTTTTTACCACTATTATTAGTGTTCCTTTTTGGATTATTTTTGCTGATTATTGGATATTTAATCTTTAAAAGATTAGAAAAAGGATTTGCAGAAGAGTTATAGTAAAAGAGGTATTTTTTAAATACCTTTTTTTATGGAGGTCAAGTATGATATCTGTTGCGATGGCTACATATAATGGACAAGATTACATAAAAGAACAACTAATCTCTATTTTGAATCAAAATAAAAAAGTTGATGAAATTGTTATTTGTGATGATTGCTCTACAGATAATACAATTAATATTATAAAAACAATTAAAAATAAATTTGAAAATTTTAATATACGACTATTTGTTAATGAAAAGAATATGGGGTATAAAATAAATTTCAAACAGGCATTATCCTATTGTAGAGGTGAATATATATTTCTTTGTGATCAAGATGATATATGGCTCCCAAACAAAGTGGAAAAAATGATTGGATTAATGGAATTAAATAAAAATATTAAAGTATTGGCATCATCTTATGAGTTAATTGATTCAAAAGGTGATATTACGAAATCAAATACTTCTTTATACAAACACAACGTAAAACAAAATACACTAAAAAAGATTTCATTTGAAGAACTAGTTGTGGGCAATTCATTTCAAGGATGCTCATTATGTATAAGGTCAGAAATAAATGATAAATTTCAAAATCATTTTAATGAGTATTTTCATCATGATTGGTTATTAAATATTTATGCTAGTGAAGTTGATGGTATGTATTTTTATAATGAAGCATTATTTCAATATCGTATTCATGGAAATAATGTGATTGGTTTATCTGGCTTAGCCCCTGTAACTTATGATGTGAAAAGTCTTGAGGGTAGGTTGAAAACAGCTAAAGAAAGTCTTAACAATTTAATACATTTGGAATGTATAGATGAAGATGTTTATCGAAACGTTTCAGATTTTAATAAGTATAAGCAGTTTTATATTAACCATATATCTAATATAGAAAATGGTTGTTTTATTAAATTATTAATATCAAATTTTAATCCATATTATAGTTTAATAAAAAGTTTTAAAGGTCGTATAATGGATGTGATGGTCTGCCTTAAAGTATTCATTAAAAAAATATGATATAATTTTATTTGGTTTTTATACGAGGAGAATTACTTATGAAAACAAAAATTATTGCAAATTATCTTCCTCAATTTCATAGTATTCCACAAAATGATCAATGGTGGGGAAAAGGGTATACAGATTGGGAAGCAGTTAAAAAATGTAAACCACAGTTTAAAGGACATAATCAGCCGAGAATTCCATTAAATTCTCATTATTATGCTTTAGATCAAGTTGAAGAAATAAGAAGACAAGCTAATTTAGCAAATGAATATGGTGTATATGGATTTGGAATATATCATTATTGGTTTTCGTCAAAGTTAAAGTTATTAGAAAAACCAGCTGAGATTTTATTGAATACAAAAGATATTAATCAACATTTTATATTGATATGGGATAATGGTTCTTGGAAAAGAACATGGAGTAATGTAAAAAATGGCTTTGATTGGGCACCTGAATTCGATAATAAAAATAATGAGGGTCATGAAGGTAACGGCTTATTAGCTGAACTTGTTTATGGGGATGAAAAAGAATGGAGAATACATTTTGATTATTTGTTACCTTTCTTTAAAGATGAACGTTACATAAAAATAGATGGAAAACCTGCTTTTGTTTTTTATCAAATGGAAAATGATTATGAAATAATTGTCCAAATGACCGAAAAGTGGGATGAATGGGCAAAAAATGAAGGATTAAAGGG
>NZ_CAKVKB010000258.1 GCF_934754915.1 uncultured Clostridium sp. | reverse complement strand
GTAATCCTTCTGCTACTTGTGCAATAATATTAAATGCTTCCTGTTCTTTACCTTCTTGTATTAAATCTGAAATATTATTTATTCCTTTTTTTAAATTATATAAATATTCATCAACTGTTGTTAATACCTCTTTTTCTTCCATGAATTTCCGCTCCTTATTAAATGTAATCATTATATTTATCGTTTAAATATTACTTTTCTTTATATTATAAAGGTGCCTTTTCTTAAACTAGCTACTTTGCTCTATGGTTTAATCTTAATTTATGAAAATATTCCCCATTCTAATAATTTACTTTAGACAAAATTTTCATATATTTTGTAGTTTTGAATTTTTTTATAGTTACTTAACATATATACTAAATGGTATTATTCAATAAATCAGAACAATTTTTAAGTATCAATGTATAATCTTTATTATTTATCTCTGCAAATAATCTATCTTTTTTATCTAATTGAGCAATATACTTATTATCATGATAATCATAATCTACAACTTCTAAAAATACATCATGTAATTTCTTAAATAATTTTAAATCTGCCTTTTTTTCTAGAACTAAAATAGCTTGTATCATATTAGAATATGTTTCATATATCAAATATGTAATTTCATCTCTATATTCATCATACATTTTTAATTGCTTAAATCTTTCAACTAATTTTTTCATAGCTTCCAGTTTCTCATCAACATGTACATTACTTTTATAATTATTTGTTATTGACTTATTGTTATATCTATAATTATATAATACTTTACTAGTTGCACAAATTTTATTACAAAATAATATAACTATTGGCATAAAATCAAAATCTTCATATGCAATTTTTTCACGAAATCGTATATTATTATCATTTAAAATACTTTTCTTTATTATTTTACTCCATACATAACCAGGATTTACAATAAATAATTTTCTTTTTTCTGAATTCAATACTCCTAAAGATCTTTTATCTGTTGTAAGAGTATTTTTTTTTAAATACTCATCAAAAAATTTACAATCAACTAAATCATAATTTGCTCTTTTGGCTATCTTGTACAAATATTCAAACATATCACATGAAACTTCATCATCACTATCAACAAATCCTATATATTCACCATGAGCCATATCAATTCCTGTATTTCTTGAACCTCCTGGACCCTTTTTTTCCTTATGCGATATAACAACAATTTTATCAGAATATTTTTTTTCATATTCCTTTAAAATATTTAAACTTCCATCTGTTGAGCAATCATTAATTAATATTATCTCAATTTCTTTTAAAGTTTGTTTAATTAAAGAGTTTATGCATCGTTCTAAATATTTTTCATTATTATATACTGGTACAATAACTGATATTTTTACATTCATATATCTCTATTCCTTTCTATTAGACTTACTTAATTTTTTTGCCTTTATTAAATATTGATATACTTCATATTCAAAACTATTCTCTTTATTAAATACTTTCAAATTATCAATAAATTTTTGATCTTCGTCACTCTTATCTGTCATAATACAACTCATCTTATCAATTAAATATCCGTTATTATAAAACAATTTTATTATCTCATTTTTAGTAAAAAATCTTAAATGTGTCCTATCTAATATACCATCTTCTTGATAAGTCCAATTTCCATTTATTAAAAGATCCTTTAATACTGAAAAATGCATTACATTAGGAATTGAAGCTAACACATATCCATCTTTATTTAAATATTTTAAAATTTCATTAATAATTTTATCTGGATTATTTAAATGTTCTAAAACATCTCCAAATATTATATAATCAAAAGATTCCTCTTTATATACTGAAAAATCAAAATTTTCTATATTTCCACATCTTACATCTGCTACATGCTTCGCTATGTTAACTACAGAATCATTAAGTTCAATACCATATAAATTTGCATTTCTATATTTATTCTTTATTTCCAATAAAGTTGAACCACAAGCACATCCAACCTCTAATATATTAATACTACGATCTATAGGCTCATCAATTAAATTTATTAAATCATATCTAATATATGTATAATAACTACTTATAAATCCCCATTTTTCTTTAAATTTATTTTTATTGGTATCTAGAATTTTATTATATTTATCTACATCTTTTCCAAAGCTCACACTTCCAAAATGATGAATATAGCTGTCTCTGCATAATATAATTTTGTAATTACATAATAATATTCTAAGACTTATATCATCATCCTCATAATTTCCTGGCGTGAAACGTTCATCTAATAAACCTACCTTTTCCAAAACACATCTTTTAATCAACATCGCAAAACCAATTAATCTAATTCTTTCATCATATAAATTTTCATTTGTTATATTGTTAGTTAATGCAAACTTCATATATATGTCGAAATCATCATATTCATTAATCACTTTTTGATTATTTGCTACATTATTACTTACAGCACCAGTTGCTCCAATATTTTCTTTACTATATAATCCCATTCTTAAATTAAAAATAGAATTAGGCATAATCACTGTATCATTATTTAAAAGAAATATATCATTATTTTTGTCTGCAATCTTTATTCCTTGATTACATCCTATAGGAAATCCTTTATTTTCATTATTTAATATATATTTTATTCCTTTCTGTTGTTTTATCCATTCAACTGTTCCATCTGTAGAATTATTATCAATAATGATGATTTCATAATTACTACTTAAATTATATTTTTTTATGCTATTAAAACAAACTTTTGTATATTCCAAATTATTATATGTTAAAATAATTATAGAATAATTATTTACTGATATCTTAAAATTACTTTTCAAATTATCAATCGCTCTCAATGCTAAATTAGTATTCTTTTCCTTATTATTTAATAATTCAATTTCTATTGTATGCTCATAGCATAAGTATGCTCTATCATATTCTTTTTTTAACTCATATATATTCCCCATGGTATAATATAAATCTGTATTATTTATATTACATTTAAGCCCATCTCGAATGCAATTAAGTGCTTCATTTAAATCATCATTGTATATTTTTATTATAGCTTCCATACTTGCTAATTCATCATCGTATTTAAATATTTTCTTATATTGCTCAATTCCATAAATAGCTTCTTCAATATTTTGTTGTTCTATAT
>NZ_CAKVKB010000257.1 GCF_934754915.1 uncultured Clostridium sp. | reverse complement strand
ACTAATTTTTTCTACTTTCGTAACCTTCACGCTTAACTTTATTTCATGTTTACGTTGTGGTTTAGTTAGCTTTAGGATTTTCCAGCAATTCAAGTAGTATTGGATAGGTCTTACCTATCTCTACATATAGATCTCTCTATATGCTGACTATTTTAGCTACTAACTCATGACTAAAATCGCGAGTGTGTGTAGCTATTTTAATCAAAACCATAGAACATATCATTATTAAAATGTTCCTTTAATCCTTGAACTAAGAATAAATCTCCATGATTTTCTCTTAAATAAGCTTGTGAAGATACTAAAAATCCTGCTGAACCTGCCGCTGGATCAACTATAATATCCTCTGGTGTTGGCTTCATAAGTTTAACAATCATATCAATAATATGCCTTGGAGTTCTAAATTGACCATTTGTACCTGCTGTTGCTACCTTTGAAAGTAAGTATTCATAAAGATCTCCTTTAGTATCTTTATTTTCATCCATATCAATATTATCAATTCCATCAATAATTTTAGAAAGCATTAATGGTGTAGGAATCTTAAATATTGCATCTCCCATATATTTTGCATAAGCTGAATCCTTATTAGTATGAAGATTTTTTATAAAAGGAAATACTTCATTTGAAACTGTTTCATACATAGTTTCAGCTTCAAAATTTTTAAACTTACTCCATCTTAAATTTTGTTTATCCTCTGGGAAAGTTCTATCAAAATCTATACCTAAAAGAATAGCATCATTTTCTTTTATTATCTCTTTATCATCTAATCCCTTAATAAATAAAAGATATGTAAACTGTTCTATTACTTCTAATGGATTAGTTATTCCACCAGTCCAAAAAGTTTCCCATATCTTATCTACTTTACTTCTTAATTCACCTGTTATCATATATAAATCTCCTCATATAATATTTCCTAATTAAGTCCCTAAATAATGTTTTTATTTATATTTTTTAACTATATTAGTTTTATTCTAATAAATCCTAATAATTATACCCCTATTATACACTAGTTTATATTTATTAACCTTAATTTATATAAATAAAAAGCCATAGATTTCTCTATAGCTATACTAACACTATCTTTATTATAAATTTATTTTTCGGTACCTCTTTCGGTACTTGTTTTAGTGGCTAATTACGCATTTTAAGCTCTTTTTGGTACTTTTCCGGTGCTTTTATGGTACTTTTCCGGTGCTTTTATGGTACTTTTCCGGTACTTTTTCAGTACTTTTCATTATTTTTTATTTATTACATATTTAGTTGCTTTCCCAGTACCTTCTTTTAATATTACTTCTCTCTGAGTAAGCTTCCTTATAATATATTTTGCCTTATCCTCAGTAAAACTGCACAAGTCCATTATAATTGATTTAGTTATATATCCATTGTCTTTTATATATTCTTTTATCATATCTGTTGCTCTAATATGATCTATTGATTTATCTTTTGTATAACCTATACTATCTCCCATATTCTCATATGCTATTTGAGTCAACATATAATCCCTACCACTAATTTCAATTAATTTCTTATTTATTAATTCTTTTAATACATTTTTAGCCTCTAAAGTTCCTAATTGTGTTATTTCTTTAATTTTATTTATTTTAACATTTTTATTTTCTTTCAAATACTTTAATATAATCGTTTCTGATAAACTAAAAATCTCATTATTGTTCTCTTGTTCTTCTACAATAAACTTAACAAAAACTTCATCTTCTAATTGACTCGTTAAAGTTAATCTTATTGCTTCCTCATATACCTCATATGTTGGAGTTGCTTTTCCTAAAGAAATCATATCCTTAAATATTATATCTACTCCTTGACCGGATCTTTGTACATATTTTAATCTCTGTAATGTTTCACATATTAGCTTATTTCTTGGTACTGATGGATGAGTTATTATATTTTTTTCAGTTATCCCTTCAGGAAATGTTCCTGGATTTTCAATTACTATTTTGTCAGAATAATGCTTTACATATATAGAAGCATTGCTTCTATAATCCCTATGAGATATTGCATTTAATAAAGCTTCTTGAAAAACGTTTGTAGGAAAATCTTTAACCTCTAATCTAAATAAACCAACTTGAATATTAGTTATATAGTTTTTATCTTCTATAACTTCTGTTAATCTATCTAATATTGAAATTATTCCTGTTCGCAAATCCAATCTCTTATCATACTCTATTTTATTCTTATCACTATAATGAAGATATATAACTTCAGCTTGTGGTATACTTCTTCTTATAGCTTCATCTTTTCCTACAAATAGCAATCCTGCTACTGTAAGTTTATCTTCTCCATTAAACTCTTTAATCAAATGTAAATCCCTAAGAAAAGCTAAATCATCTAACAATGTTAAAGTAGATTCTGGTTCTCTAACTTTCAGTCTTTCTTTAAGTTTATAAACTTCCATTAAATTAATATCATCAAGTGAGGAATCTTCAATTATAATATTAGAGAAATCATCATTTGTTTTTCCAAAAATATTACTTGGAAAATTTTCTGCAAACATTGGTTTTGAATTTTTCCCTAATCTTTTAAAAGTTTCTCCTGCTGATGTAGAAATTACATTATTAGATTTTTCAACTTTTAAAACTAAGACAATCTTATCATTAACCTTAACCTCTTCTATTTCAGTAAAAAGCTTTGGAATTGTTCTATCGTATATACTCTCAATTATTGCTTGAGCATCATAATCCGTACATCCTGTTATTTCTTTATTGTTTTTTTCATCTTCTACTCCTATTAATATCACTCCACCTTTTGTATTTGCTAAAGCTACAGCTTCTTTTGTAATCACACTAATTAAATCTTTCTTACTTCTAGCATTTTTCCAGCTCTTAAACTCAATAGTTGTAGATTCCCCTTCTTCTATCAATTTATTTATATCCACACATTTACCTCTTTTTATTCTAAATTTTATATTATTTAAATTATATACTATTTTAAATTTATTAATCAAATTTCTCCTTATTCTTTGACAATATATAATTATACATTCAATATAACTTTTACAAAAACTCATATTTTACCTCATTTTCATATAATAAAATAGTTTAGCATTTTATGTTACCACAAAAACGGAAGCTAAATATAGCTTCCGTAATCAACATTTTCATTTAAATCATTTAATAAATGTTTAATTTCTTGATC
>NZ_CAKVKB010000256.1 GCF_934754915.1 uncultured Clostridium sp. | reverse complement strand
TGCTTGACCACAACAGGCTGGTGGTATTGTATTGATATGGTTAATAAATGCTACAATACTTTAAAAGATGGGTGGAAGCTTATTGATGGTGATTGGTATATTTTAATGAAAATGTATATGCTCTTCAGAATACTTGGTACCATGAGAAGAAGGATTATTATCTTGGGAATGATTGTAGGATAGTGAAAAAGTTATAGGGAAAATATAGTGATTTTTATAGTTATTGTTGCAAAAATTTAATCTAGAGTTGGTTGTTGCAAATATACAAAAAAGGCTGTACTACAAGGTATCTAAACCAAGTAATACAGTCATTCTTAGAAATAAATGGTTCTGATTAGGAAGTGACACTATTTATTTTAAATTTTTCTATATTAATATATGTATTAGTTATAGTATTTTCCATTAAACTTTCTTTAAGCATTAAATTATGATTAAATAATTCTAATTACCATAAAATACAAAAGTGGTTTTAAGTGGCTATTTTACTAAACTAAAAAGTATTTTTAGTTACTATAAAATATGATTTAGTACAAGCTTAGTCTAATACAGAACTTGGCTATTAATAAGTATTAATATAATTATAAATTACTTGAGAGAATAGTATTTTGGAAATTGAAAGGAATTAAAAACATATATTGTTTGTGTAATATTGAAAGCTGAATTTATTAACTTCATTTTTTTGTTGTTTTCATATATTTATGATATTATAGTTTTTAAACATTTTATAAGATGTTATAAAAAATATTATTATGGAGAGTAAATATGCTTACAATAGATGAATACATTTCAAAAAGAAAAAAGGAAGACAAGGGGATGCGGACATTTTCTTGGACTGATTATGCAGCTAACCCAAGACTTTGTCGGTACTCCCTGGGACTCATGTTTCCTAATGATACTTTAATACGTTCGTTATTATACCACATAAGATAATCATTTAATATATCAATAAATGTATTTATACTGATGCCTGTCCAATCCGTGTTATAGAACATCTCATTCTTTAGGCGTCCAAACAATCCTTCACATGCAGAATTATCTGGTGAGCATCCTTTTTTTGACATAGATCTAGTTAAACCTGCTTTATTCATTCTTTTAATCCAACCAGACCATCTATAATGGCATCCCCTATCTGAATGAACAATTGGTTTTTCTCCATCTTTCAATGAAGTAATTGCTTTATCCAACATTGTGTTAACCAAATGAGCATCTGGAGATATTCCAATTGTCCAACATGGAAGCATTCCATCGAAACAATCAACGATTGCTGATAAATAAATTTTTCCAGCAGGAATAGAAAACTCTGTGATATCTGTTAGCCATTTTTGATTAGGCTTTTCAGCATAAAAATTTCGCTTTATTTTATTTTCTACCGCAGGCGTTATTTCTCCTTGGTAAGAATTATATTTGCGTCTCTTCTTTGCTTTGACAATTAGATGTTCTTCTTTCATTATTTTTCGTACAATTTTTTCTGAAATAATAATCCCTTTCTTTGAGAGCAGACCATGTATTCTTCGGTAACCATATCTACTCTTGTTCTCATAAAATAGTTTTGTAATTTCTTTTCTGAAAGAAAGATATTTATCTTTTTGTGCAAACACTTTTTCTTGATAATAATAACAGCTTTTTGCTAGTTCCAGTTTTTCTAAAAGTAATGGCAGTGAATATTTATTCTTTAGGGCATCGACTATCACTGCCTTCTCTCGATTTTTGAGAGCTGTTTGGTCGATGCCGGGGTCTTTTTTTAGGACATTAATAGTTTCCTTTAAAATATCTATTTCAAGCTGCATATCAAGCATTTTTTCCTTAAGTATTTCTATTTCTTTAGTATCAGAATTTTCATGACCTTCTTCAAGCTTTCCCGGTCGAATATCTCTTTCATTCATTAATGCTACAGTACCTTTCCTAAGATATTTTTTTCTCCATTTATAGATACTAGCTCTACTATATCCAATATCTTCTGATACTAATTTTATATCTTCTCCTAGCTCAAAGCAACGGTGTAATGCATTAAGCTTAACTTCAACTGATGGATGACGCGGATGTTCAGATGTATTAATCACATGTGCTTTCTTTCGAGGCATAGGCGGTTGGTTTTCTTTCTTTAGCCATTTGTAAAGCAAACATTTAGAAGGATATCCTAATTGGATAACCGTTTCAGTTACTGATCCACATTGATGATAGTATTTTAATGCAGCTTCTCTTTTTTCATCTGAATACATTTTTTAACTCCTTTCATTCCTACAGAAGTCCAACTTTTTGTCCGCACCCCCAAAAGTAGAAAACATAAAAATTTGCATGGATTATATATTTGAATACCATAACAATTATTTGGATATGGAAAAAACAGATAGAGATATGGTTTTGAATAATACAACATTAAATAAATATAGAAAAGAATTATTTGAATATGATGATGATATTGCAGAATGGCTTATTGAACTTTATGATACACATAGAACAAGATTAAACAGGGTTATAGGTAATATTTTAGATACTAATGAATATTTTTAGTTATGAATACAGATGCAGAATTTAGGGGTGTTTCATATGAATTATATCCTAAATTGATTAAAAAATATCCGTATTTAAAAGAGCAGTCAGAAATGATTTATTTGTTTATTAAAGATTATCACAGAGTAAAGAGTAATGTTAAAGTGAGAATGCCAATAGTGTCAGAGGATATTAAACATTGGATAGATGATACTAAAGAAAAATATGGTGTTGATATGGAAGCATTTGTTTTTGTATATTTAGAGAAGTTTTTTGAAAATAAGGATGTGTGGGCAAGAAGTCATAAGAAGAAATTTATAAATGCTTATGGAAAAGAAGAGTATGAGTATGATTATAAAAAGAAAAATAATTTATTTGGTTTGGATCTGTTGCATACTAGAATATCAAAGAAACCTTTTATAAGAGGAAAGAAGCAGTATATAGAATTATTAATGATGTATTATTGGTTGAGTGATTTTGTAGGTGATGAAGATGGATATTGGGAAGAGTATTTAAACATGGTATTAGAAAAATAAATAATTAAAAATTTTATTAAGCAAGAGATGGTGTAAAAAGAATCATACAAAAACTATGGTGTAAAAATGGTGTAAAATAAGAAAAACATCAGCATATTTAGTTACCTAAACGTTGATGTTTACTAGCTTGGTGACCCATACGGGAATCGAACCCATGATTTCACCGTGAGAGGGTGACGTCTTAACC
>NZ_CAKVKB010000255.1 GCF_934754915.1 uncultured Clostridium sp. | reverse complement strand
AGGCTGAAAGAAGCCTGCATCGCCGACCCGATAGGAAGATAACTCGAAGGCAAGTGCGTTACTGGTAACGGTAAGGTATGAAGGAAGCATTAGAGGACACATGGAACATAACGCAAGTAAACCAAGTATTGGCTTATAAAGCGGATAACCTTGCAAAAAGTGGGAAAGTCCAAAATTCGGTAGTTAACTTTATAAGTTATTATGGATGTGTTCATGTGGGGCAGGCAAACTTAACTGGGGAAGCCTTATATCATCTCGATTAGAGTAAAGCTAAACAAGTTGAAAAACAAGAATAGCCTATGTGGTGTGAGGTGGCAGATGATTCCGTAGTAGTTATAAATTCTGAGCCAGTGAAAGGTGGTAACATTCTGGAGGGTAAAATTCAGAAGATATTATGCAAAATGTCATAATAAGCTAGATATAATCAAAAGTTATCTCTAGTTGCGAAGGGATGAAGATAAATCGAAGTAGTCAACTTAACTGTCTAAAAAAGTATGAATTAGGTAAAGATAAAGAAAGCAGAAAGTTTTGCAAATTATTGGGGATTACAATATGTAGTTGATATGGATTTATCCAAATGCTTTGATACACTAAATCATGAAATGATAATTAACTCAATCAATGAGAAAATTAGTGATGGAAAAGTATTAAAACTAATAAGAAACTTCCTTGAAAGCGGAATATTAGAGGATGGTGCATTTTCAGAAACTACTATAGGTAGTCCACAAGGAGGAGTCATATCTCCATTGCTTATGAATATATATATGGATAAATTTGACCAAAAAATGAAAAGTTTAAATATTAGGATTGTGAGATATGCAGATGATATTCTGATTTTTGCAAAATCGAGAAGCGAAGCTAGAAGGTACAAGGATATTGTTACTAGAATATTAGAGAAAGAACTGAAATTAACGGTTAATTCGAAGAAAACTCACATAACTGATAATAACAAGGGAATATCATATCTTGGATTTATTATTAAGAAGAAATATATATCTATACATCCGAAAAGAATTAGGAAGTTTAATGAAAAAGTTAGAAAACTTACACCTAGAAATTCTGGATATAACGTTGAATCTTTAATTTATAAACTTAATCCAGTTCTCAGAGGCTGGTGCAATTATTTTAGAATTGCCAATTGTAAAACTTTATTTGAGGACTTAATAAAATGGATTCGACGAAGGCTTCGAATGAAGCAAATGAAAGAATGGAAAACTTCTAAATTACTTCATAAAGCTCTAAGAAGAATGGGATACAAGGGTGACTTCAAGAAAATATCCATGACAAGATGGAGAAATTCAGCGAGTCCACTTGTGTGCATGGCACTTCCGAATAAATGGTTTGATGAAATCAAACTATTCGACATGTCTAAAGTAGAAACTGCAGTTTTGCATTATTACAAAAAATAATGGAGATTTATCAGGAGCCGTGTGCGAGGCCCCGCACGCACGGTTCTGTGAGAGGAAAGACCTCAGAAAATTATTTCTGAGGTTCACCTACTCGATTATTAAACTGAAAAATGGGAGCTGAGGATATGAGCATTAAATTAAATGATAAATTAATAGAAAAATCAGTTATAAATAAAGGTGATGTTTCAAGAATCTTAAAAATGTTTGAAAAAGCTGAAAATGGCGAAAACATAACAATAGCTTTTTTAGGTGGTTTAATTACCCAAGGATGCAATTCAACAGTATATGAAAAATGTTATGTTGAACTTACAGCAAAATGGTTTAGAGAAAAATTTACTAATGTAAAGGTTAACCATATAAATGCAGGTGTTGGGGCTACTGGTTCACTTATTGGAGTTCATAGAGCAGAAAAACAAGTATTGAGTAAAAATCCTGATATAGTTTTTGTAGATGCAGCTGTAAACGATAATGATTCAGAGTTCTGCAAGATTTCATATGAAAGTGAAATAAGAAAATTATTGAGCAGTCCAGGAAAACCAGCAGTAATAGAAGTGTTTATGACTATGGAAGATGGTGTGAATTATCAAGATCAGCAGATAAAGATAGGTGAAAATTATAACCTTCCAATGATAAGTTTTAGAGATGTGGCTTGTGAAATAATAAAGAGTCAAAATTTGAAGTGGAGTGATTTATTAACTGATGAAGTTCATCCTAATGATGATGGGCATAATATAATTTCACAATTATTAACACATTTTATTGAAGATGTTTATTTAAATGATTATAAAAAAGGTGAAAAAATAGAAATCATAGATGATACATTAGAAAAAGAATGTGTATTTGGAGATAGATATATTGATGGAAGAATTTTAAATAATAAATTAATAAAACCATTACAATGTACTGGATTTAAGGAATATGAAGAAGGTTTTCAAGTATTTCATGATGGATGGAAATTTGAAGGTGATAAAAATGATACTGGAAAATTGATTTTTGAAGTAGAGTGTAAAAACTTAATTTTATTATATAAGGAAATTATATCAGATGATGCAGGTAAGTTTAGGGTAAAAGTAAATGAAAAAGAAATGATTATTTTTATTTGAAAGATATAACATATTGAAACTTTATCCAAAAAATTATAATATATATAGTAATAAAATTGGTGGAAAATTTATTATATTCAAAAATTACTATATATATGTTCTAACAATAAAATTATGTAAGTAATTAAAGAAATCTTGCAAAGGTTTTATCATTTATTGTCAATTGTACATTGTTAATTGGAACATATATACATTAAAGAGAGGCGGATTTTAAAAGATGAAAAATTACATGGTTTTTGATATTGGTGGAAGTTCTATAAAGTGGTCTGTTATAACAGAAAGTGGTGACTTTAAAGAAAACGGTAGCATAAAGACTCCGGATAATAAAGAGGTTTTCTTTAAAAGCTTAGAAGATGTAACTAATGATATGAAAGAAAAATTTGATGTTAAAGGTATTGCAATAAGTGCTCCTGGTGCTGTTGATTCAGTTACAGGAATTATAGGAGGAGTAAGTGCAATTCCATACATACATGGACCAAATTTTAAGGAAATATTTAAAGAAACAACAGGATTAAATGTTGCAATTGAAAATGATGCCAATTGTGCGGCATTAGGTGAATGCTGGCTTGGTGCAGGAAAAGAAAATAATGATATGGCATTTATAGTATGTGGAACAGGAATTGGAGGAGCTATAGTAAAAGATAAAAAACTTCATGTTGGAATACACAAGCATGGTGGAGAATTTGGATATTGTGTTTTTAATT
>NZ_CAKVKB010000254.1 GCF_934754915.1 uncultured Clostridium sp. | reverse complement strand
AAGATGTCACCAGTGAAACACCAGACACATCTGCTTCACTAGAAAAACTTACAACAAAAGTATCAGCAATTCCAATAAACATTAAAAGAAATTGTTCTATAAAAAGTGGAAAAATCATTTTTTTTAAATCTTTATCCGTAAACATATTTATTAAACCTCGTATTTCTTTGTAAAATCGTTTTTGCATTCCTCAATCATGTGATTTACTTTTTCCAAATTCCAGTTGCAGAAATCTGTTGCAATCATAGAAGCAATTCCATGAGTGTGCATCCACAGATGATCATGTAAATAATCAGCTTCTTCATGATTGATATGATACATTTCCATCAGTTCTACAATAGATTGTTCTATGATTGGAAGCAGTATAGATTTTATTTCAGTAAAAGCATTGGAACGCATAAATAAAAAACAAAACAGTTTTGGTTCACTTTTAGCAAAATAAACATATTCCATGTCATATAGTCGGATTTTACCATCTCTGCTATTAGATTTCATAGTATCTTCAAATTCTTTTACGGCCAAAGGAATCAATTCACTACGTAATTCATCCATTCCAGTAAAAGATAAATAGACTGGCTGTGTAGAACATTTCAAATCTTTCGCAAGTTCTTTTATTGTAATAGCCTCAAAACCATATTTTTTCAAAAGTTTCAAGGCAGCATTTAAAATCATATCTCTTGTAATTTGTTTTTTAGCTGGCATAGATAGATATCTCCTTTAAATAAACTAGTTTATCAATAAACACGTTTATTTTATTCCGATTTGATATATATGCCAATAGACTAGAAATAACAAAATAAAAATATTTACATTTATAACCAAACATTCCCTACTCTATTAATTCAAAACATTACCATTATCTTTTATGATATAATTATTTTATTATGAAAAATATTTTAAGAAAGGACATTTCTAAAATGGCATATTTAAGTGATTATCACATGCATTCAAAATATTCATTTGATGCAGTTCAGACAATAGAACAAGCAATTTTAAAAGCAATTTCAATGAATATAAATGAAATCTGCTTCACAGAACATGTAAGCTTTGATCCAGAGGATAAAAGTTATAATACTTTTAGTTTTAAAGACTATAAAAATGAAATTGATGAATTGTCTTTTAAATATAGAGACAAATTAAAACTCAAAGTAGGTATTGAAGCTGGTGAACCTCATCTTTATAAGAATGAATTTAATACCTACTTTAATAATAATCCTTTAGATTTTATAATTGGTTCTGTGCATAATCTCAACAGAAAAGGGTTAAACACAAATCTTAGAGAAAATGGTGTAAGTATTACATATGAAAAATATTTTAATGATGTTTTAAATCTTGCAAATGAGGGTGATTTTGACGTATTAGGACATCTTGACCTTGTTCAACGATATGCGTTCAAACTTGATGGAGTGTATGATTTCAGAAAATATAAAGATATAATTTATGAAATTTTGAAAACTGCAATTGCAAGAGGTAAAGGCATTGAAGTAAATACTTCAGGTTTAAAGCAGAATCTTCTTTTTCCAAAAATTGAAATTCTTCAAATGTATAAAGAACTTAATGGTGAAATTATAACAGTCGGTTCTGATGCACACAATTATGATAGAGTTGGAGAAAATATAAAAAGTACTTATAACATGCTAAAAGATATTGGATTTAAATATATTTTTACTTTTGAAAAAAGAAAACCTTTTGGAATTATGCTATGATTTTATACAAAATATAAAAACAGTCCAAGACCACGATTAATGCTTGAACTGTTTTTTATAAGCAATTATGGATATTTCCTATAATTCAAATCAATATATAATATCTATGTTCATTTATAATATATTATCTGTCAATTTGCAAAAAATTCAATTACTTAAATACTTTTATTGAATAACTTAAAATTCCAGACTGTCCTCCAAGATCAATAACTATATACCAATGAGCTGTCTTTGGAATAGGAAGATTTATTGGAGATGTACTGAATTCTCCTCCAAAATAAGAATATGCCTGTCCATTTTTAAACTTAATAAAATTCTCTTCAGTCATTACTCTTATATTGACTTTTCTATCAACTTTTATATTTAATATATCTCCTTTTTTAAAATATCCATCTTTACAAGAATATTTCATAATCTATTTTTAATAAAAAAGCACTATTTCAGAAAAATTAGTATGTTCCTTTTGCATCTTAAATCTGTAATATATACTTTTTCACTAAATCCTCCTTTCTTTTTCAAATAGTAATATAAATTAATTATCAAATGGTGAATTTTCACTATCTTCATCATAATGTACACCATTCTCTTCAAGGTAACTTATAAATGAATCCATTGAAATCTCATTTATTTTATCCTCATTTAATGCTTCATAAAATCCAGTATATGAATCTATTGAATCATACAAATTTTTCATAACTGCAATTTTTATTTTATCATCTATACTTTCAGTTGTTATCTTCCATTGTCCATCTTGTTTTACAAGTTCAATTTCTAATGGAATTTTAAGTTTTCTTTCCATAGGGTCCAATATTTTATGAAGCTTATCATCTGCTATTTCCTTCTTCTTTTTATCACTAGCATCTCCATTTTCAAATGAATATGCAGCCTGTGCATCACTTATAGATAATCTTGCTTCCACAACCTTTACTGTAAAATTATATGTATCTATAACAATATGTGCAGAAGCTTTTTCCCCCTCAGCTTTAATACTATCTATCTCATAACTATAGTCCATCATTTTCTTAAAAAAAGTATTATACTGAACTATTGATTTATCTTCTTCCTTAAGCTGATCCACTATAAAATCCATACTGCACTCACCATTTTGCGAATACTTATATGCTTCATCAAAATCTAAATTTCTTACTGCAGAAAGAAATCCTGAAACCGCATCTTTCGCTTCTTCTTCATCTTCTGTAAGATTCATATCTGCAATAATATCACCTGTTTTTCCATCTAATTGAGATATATTGCTTATGCCTATAATGGTATCTCCCCTTTTGCCTCTATTAAATACATTAATGAATATTGCTCCTGCAGCTATTATTAGTATTATTGATACAATTAAAGCTGCTATGACTCTACCTTTGCCATCTTTCTTCTTTTCAAAATCATAATTTTTCTTATTAAACTCAATTTCATCTTCTTTCTTTTTTCTTAAGTCTACCTTTTTATTCATTCTTTCTTCCTTTCTATATTTTTTCACTCTCTGTATTTTCTTGAATTTATGTTATATTCTTTAATTATTATATCATATATATAATT
>NZ_CAKVKB010000253.1 GCF_934754915.1 uncultured Clostridium sp. | reverse complement strand
TATTCAGGGAGATGACTTTTCTGATTTAAAAAATGAATGTTATAAAAGCCTTTTTTATTGTGTATCCAAATATAACCCAGAAACTCACAGGTTTGTTGCTTATGCCACAAATGGAATTAAAAACAACATCTATGACCTTGTACGTAAATCTCAGACAAGGAAATCACTTGACAGTAGCGAAACCCTCATTATAACAGATGAATTTCAGGAAACTCTAGTATCAGATTTAATTGGAATAGAAGATTTCCTCTGCAAAAAATCTGATTATATTGAACTTCATAAAGCCATAAAAAACCTAAATGCAGATGAACAGGAAATGATAAACTTTTTGTTTTTTTCTAATACTCATGCCAGAAAAACAATAAAAGAATATTCTGATTTTAAAAATATCTCATATCATTGTGCTGTAAAAAGAAGAAAAATGATTCTGAAAAAACTCTCTAAAACACTTGGCTCAATTGGCGATTGATAATTGACAATTTATGATATACCTTTAATTTAAAATTTTTCATATTTAATATATTTTTTATTGATAATGTAATTTAATATTGCAAAATATATACGATAAACTTTAGTCCTGCAATAATGTATACCAACTGTTAATTGTCCATTAACAGTTAAACAAGGAGGTGACATCATTATGGAAATTAATGAATTGATGAATCTTATTGTAAACAATGGATTTCCAGTTGCAGTCAGTGCATATCTTTTAATACGCCTGGAAAAACAGCTTTCTTCATTGTCTTCTTCAATAAATAAACTCAATGCAATAATTTCTGCAAAACTTGGAGTTGCTGTTGATACTTCTTCTGTGGATTCAGTTCAGAAAACATCATAATTGCATCATGCATTTATCATTTTAAAAATTCTCCAAAATAGCAGGTGATTTTATGTTCTTCATTAACTCAACAGACTAAAGTCCACAAAAATAGCAGCAGACTTTTAAAGTCATAAGTCTGCTGCTTTATTCTTAAGATTTTAATAAATATTAATACAATATAAATTCTCATTGTCAATTGTACATTAAAGGTACCATTTAATTTATCATTTTTATAAGGCAATCCTTCTGATAAAAACTTATTCCATAGCAGACAATATTTTTATATCCTTCACTTCTAAGTTCTTCATCATATTTTTTATCTTTAATCTGTTTTAATGCATCATCTGCTCTTTTTTCTAATTCATCAATATCTTTTGCAATCTTAAATTCTATAACTATTGCAATACCTCTTTTGGATACTGATTTAATAAAAAGGTCGCTTCTTCCTGTTCCACATTCTCTATTGGATTTTACAATATAATTATGCATATTCATAAGACTTCCTGTTACAAAGCCATGATAAAAGTTTTCATAGGCATCATTAAAACTTATTGTTTCAATTAAGAGTTTATTAAGTTCTTCTTCAAAAACTTCAGGGTTCTTTCCTATTATTGCATCATACATTTTTGAAAGATCTCTCACCTTGATTTTATCATTAAACCATTTTAAAATTTTCTGTCTGATTTAATTTTATTTATTTCATCAATATCCAATCCTGTATTTATTGAAATAACTTTCTCACTTATTCCAGCTTTCAATAATTCTTTTATGAGTTTTTCAACTGTTTTTTCAAATTTTCTTACTTTTTCTTCAGATTGAACTGTCTAACATTATAAGAGGCCTATGATTCTTTTATTACAATTGTTAATTATCCATTGTTCTTCATCTTTATAATACAGTCTTTCCTGTAAAAAGATATTCCATATTTTATTATATCCTCATATCCTTCTTCATTTAGCTCTTCCTCATATTTCTTTTCTTCTATCTGCTTTAATGCATCATCGCATTTTGTAAATATCTCCTTAGGTTTCTCACATACCTTTAACTCTATAATGACTGCTCTTTCAAATATTGATAATGGTTTTATATAAATATCACTTCGTCCACTTCCACATTCCCTATTTGATTTTACAATATATCCTTCCATTCCTGATAAAATTCCAACTAGAAATCCATGATAGAAATTTTCATATGCATCATTAAAACTTATAGTCTTTCTCAAAAGTCTGTTTACTTCCTTCTGAAAAACTTCAACATTTCCATTAATAACTGATGTATATAAAACTGACCTGTTTTCTTCTTTTATTTTTGCATTGAACCACTTTAAGATTTTCTGCCTGAATATATATTTAACTTCCTTGTTAGGAATTGCTAATTCCAAGTATCTCTTATCATCTTCCATTTTCTGCTTAATCATTTTAAAATAACCTGTAAAGAACATGAAGTTATAAAGATTCTCCATACTGTCATAAATCTCATCATATGTTATATCTTCATGGACAGGTTTTTCTATTGTTCTTCCTTCTATCAAAGTTTCAATTTCCTTTTTTGTAATATCATCTGCTCTTTCTATAAGAGTTTTTACAATGCTGTTTGAACTTGTATTTGCCCAGTATGATGATGGAAATTCATCTATATAAAATGTAAGATCCTTTATATACCTTACAACGCTCCATGGATTATAGACATTTACATCTCCAAAAACATATCCGTTATACCATTCTTTCACAGTTTCATATTTGGATTCCATCTTATAGTCTGAACATATTTTCTTTACTTCATCATCTGTAAACCCAAAATACTCGTCATATGATTTGTTTAATATAGATATTATTTCAAGATTATTAAGTCCTGTAAAAATAGATCCCTTTGAAATCCTCAAACAGCCTGTAATCACTGCAAATTCCAAATAAGGATTTGTCTTTAATGATGATTCAAAAAGTGAACGTATAAATTTTATCATCTTATCATAAAAACCTTCAAAAAACGAATTTTCAAGAGGAACATCATATTCGTCTATTAATATTATTGCCTTCTTACCAAAATATTTATATAAACATTCACTTAAAAATTTTAATGCAGTTACATATAAAGACATATCTTCATCTTTCCTTGCTATTCTCATGAATTCTTCTTTCTGATCTTTTAAAATATCAGATTCCACAATAAACTGATGCCTTCTAAATTCACTTGATATTTCTTCTCTCAGGCACTTAAATGCAAGTTCCATGCTTCCCTGCTTTGCAGATTTTAAAGAGAGATTAATTACTGGATACTGACCCATTTGAGAAGTATACTTATCTCCTGTATCCATTATTTTTAAACCATTAAATAATGCTGTATTATCCTTTTTTTCTCCACTATTCCAGTGCCTTTCATCTTCAAAAAAGTACTGAAGCATACTCATATTCAGTGTTTTTCCAAATCTTCTTGGCCTT
>NZ_CAKVKB010000252.1 GCF_934754915.1 uncultured Clostridium sp. | reverse complement strand
ATATGTGGATAATAGCTATACAGATGAATTTTATGAAGCTACTTATAATAAAGGAAGAATTGCAATTTTGCTATATAAAGATGAAGTTTCATATATATCATTTTCTGAAAAAGAAATAGGTGGTAGGAATTCTAGCATTCAGAGTGTTCCGACTGCATTTAATTTGTATTACAATAATAAAAATAGTAATAAGAAGTTATATTATTATTTTCTTAATCCATCAGGAAATGCTGAAACAGATTATTTAATATTTATATATAGGTTAATGAGCACAATCGGGTTTGAATTTTTGAATGCAGAAAAAACTTTACAACAAAAAATAAATTCATTTAATTCCATTGAAGATATTATTCATACTAGAAGAATTAATAAAAAGAAGAATAGTAGTAATAATTCAACATATATTACTAAAAGTAAATTAACGCATGTTGAAATATATGGTAAGACATATGGAGCTAATAAATATGAATCAACACTTATATGCTATGCTATATCAAAGTTAGCACCACAGCAATATAAAGTAACTTTATATGAAGTTTGTGATAAAGATTTGAGGGAATTACCTAAGAGTTGCTTAGATGTATTAATGGATATGGGCGTAATTAAGGTAGTTCCTACAGATATATTTTTGGAAAAGAAAGCATTTGAAAATAATAATAGTTTGAGGTCACCAAGATTTATTTATAATTTATTTGATAAATATGGAGAAAAGAAATGCGCACTATGTAACTGTAAAATACCTGAATTAATACAAGGAGCTCATATTTGGCCAGTAGCAAGTATAAAAAACGATCAATCTATTAATATAGATAAGAAGGTTTCATATGCAATAGATGGGGAAAATGGAATATGGTTATGTGAGAATCATCATAAAATGTTTGATGAAAATTTAATTAAAATTAATCCTCAAGGGAAGGTTTTAATTGATTCTACTTTAGAAACGCAGCATAAAGAATATATTAAAGAAATTACTATTCAAAAAGAGATATCTCAAGAGTATATTACTGAAAAATTTGCAAATTATTTAAGTAAAAGATATAAATAATGAATTAAAAAAGACAATTAAATATATATTATAATCATGTAAAAATAAAAGAGATACTTAAAGTAAAATGGTACCTATAAACAGGACACTAGAAAAAAAGTGTCTAGTTTATAGGTACTTTTTATGTATAATATTAATATCTATCTTGGAGGGAAAAAACATGAGTAAAATAACATTTGATAAAAGAGCTATTGAATTACTTAAGAAAAATCCATATGTTGTTAGAGTTAGCCAAAAGTCTATAACTTACTCTGATGAGTTTAAGCGATTTTTTATAGATGAATATTTAAAAGGAAAGCTTCCTAGAACAATTTTTGAAGAAGCTGGATTTGATATTAAAATACTTGGTGTTAAACGTTACGAGCAAGCGGCAGCTAGATGGCTAAAAGCTTACAATCGTGATGGAATTATAGGTTTGCGTGATACAAGAAAAGAAAACTCAGGAAGACCTGTTGATAAAGTTCTCTCGAAAGATGAAATCATTTCAAAGCAAGAAGCTAGAATTAAACTGTTAGAAGAGCAGGTAGAACTGTTAAAAAAATTAGACGTAACAGAAAGGAGGCTGGTAAACAGCTGCATAAATCTAAAAAGTAAGGAAGTATTTAAATTAATAAATGAAACCATTGTCCAAAACAATTTTAATAACATGGTTTCATACTTTTGCGATCTCTTAAAGGTTTCACGTTCGGGATATTATAATTATTTAAATACTTTAGATAATCAGAGAATTATTGAAGATAAAGATTTAGAGGCTAAAGAAAATATTTTAAAAGCTATGAATTATAGGGGCTATAAGAAAGGATCACGTTCAATAAAAATGGTTTTAGAAGGCGAGTATTCTATTGTTTATAGCAGAAAGAAAATTCAACGAATCATGAGAAAATACGATATTAAATGTCCTGTAAGAAAAACTAATCCTTATCGTAAGATGGCTAAAGCAACTAAAGAGCATCGAGTAGTTCCTAATTTATTAGAAAGAAATTTCAAACAAGGAATACCTGGGAAAGTACTACTAACCGACATTACTTACATACCATATGGTAATAATCATATGGCTTATTTGTCTACCATCAAAGATGGTAGTAGCAACGATATCTTATCTTATCATGTTTCAGATTCCTTAAAAATAGATATTGTAACAGTTACTATAGATAAGCTTATAGCTCAACATAAGAAAGCCCTTCATAAAGATGCATTTATTCATTACGACCAAGGAGCTCATTATACTAGCCCCACATTTCAAAAATTACTGAAGAAGAATAAATTAGGTCAATCAATGTCGCGCCGTGGCAACTGTTGGGATAATGCTCCGCAAGAATCTTTCTTTGGTCATATGAAAGATGAAGTTGATTTTAAAACATGTAAAACTCTTAAAGAAGTTATTGATGCAGTTGATGATTATATAGATTATTACAATAATTATAGGTATCAATGGAATTTAAAAAAGATGACCCCTAAACAATTTAGAAATCATCTTTTATTAGCTTCCTAGTCCCTTTTTTTATTGTGTCCTTGACAAAGGGTCCATTTTTCTCCCCATTTAAGCTACTCTTTAACTTTTTAATGCGTATACTACTCATAATCATAAGATAGTAAGTTAATTATTTATTTTTCTTAAACTCATCTAATTCCATATTAATGAATCAAGAAATCATTTCTCGATATAATGCTTAAGCCATGTCTTGATTAGCACCATATTCTTCTGCTTTGTTTCATAACTTATTTATTTTTATCTATTTATATACTTCTTTATTTCCCAATCAGAAACATTAGTAATATATTCTTTCCATTCTTCTTCCTTTATTTTTATAAAACGGTCTAAAACATGCTCTCCTAATGTTGACTTAATAACATCATCTTTCTTTAATTCTTCAATTGCTTCTTTTAAATTTTTTGGTAATGTATCTATATTTTTTTCTTGACACTCTTCTTTAGTCAGTTCATATATATTTTCATCTATACTCTTTGGTGGCAGTAATTTACGTTTAATTCCATCTAATCCAGCCATAAGACAACATGCTATTATTAAATATGGATTGGAAGCTGGATCTGGAGATCTAAATTCTACTCTTGTTCCACTACCTCTACTTGCAGGAATCCTTATTAATGGGCTTCTATTTTTACAAGACCATGCAATATGAACTGGTGCTTCATAACCTAACACTAATCTTTTATATGAATTAACTGTTGAATTACATATGGCTGTTAATGCCTTAGCATGATC
>NZ_CAKVKB010000251.1 GCF_934754915.1 uncultured Clostridium sp. | reverse complement strand
TATAACGGTTCCAATACATGCTGATAAGGTCTTACTGAATATGGATTCCTAATTATTATAGTTTCTTTTTTTTCAACATTCCATCTTGGTTTCCATTTAAACGTGCTCTTAAGCTTTGAACAATCTAATTTTAAAAAATTCGCCTCATGTGGTGTTGCAACATGTTTACTCTCCCACTTTATATTTTCTCCATATTTATTACAAAATAAATTTGCTAATGTTCCTGTAGTAATGCAATCCCTTTCATCGGGGCCAATATTATAACTATCAGCATATTTTATATCTTTATACTGCTTTTCTGCTATCATAAGATATACATATAACGGTTCCAATACATGCTGATAAGGTCTTACTGAATATGGATTCCTAATTATTATAGTTTCTTTTTTTTCAACTGCCCTAATACAGTCTGGAATAATTCTATTAGGAGAAAAATCACCTCCACCTATTACATTTCCTGCTCTTGCTGTTGATACAGCTATATGTTTCTCATTAAAAAATGAATTTTTATAGCTATAAGTAACAAATTCTGAACATGATTTACTATTAGAATAAGGATCATATCCTCCTAATGGCTCATTTTCACGATATCCCCACTCCCATTCATTATTTTTATAAACCTTATCTGTAGTTATGTTTAAAAATGATTTTACACATTTATTATTTCTTATGCATTCTAACACATTAACAGTTCCCATAACATTAGTTTCATATGTATATAGCGGATCATTATAGCTTTCTATTACAATCGGCTGTGCAGCTAAATGAAAAACAATTTCTGGTTCATACTTTTCAAAAACTTGATTTAATTTATTAAAATCTCGAATATCTCCTATAATAGAAATTATATCTTTTCCTATACCAATCAGTTCAAATAAACTTGGTTCAGTTACTGGATTTAATGAATATCCTATAACAATTGCTCCAATACTATTTAACATTTTACAAAGCCAAGTTCCTTTAAAACCCGTATGACCTGTTACCAATACCCTTTTGTTTCTATAAAACTCCAAATCTATTCCCATATTTTCCATGGTGCATTCCCACTTTCCCATAAATTTTCAAGCTGATGCTTATCTCTTTGAGTATCCATACACTTCCAAAACCCTTCATGTTTATATGCCATCAATTCTCCAATCTCTGCAATTTTTTCTAATGGCTCTTTTTCAAATACAGTCTTGTCTCCTTCTATGTAATCAAATATCTTAGGCTCTAATACCATAAATCCAGCATTTATCATATTTCCATCATTATTATTTTTTTCTCTAAATGAATTAATTTTATTATCAGTAATTTCAAGTACACCAAAACGTTGACCGATATTTACAGCTGTTATTGTTGCTATCTTTTTATGAAATTGATGATATTTTACTAATTCATTTATATTTACATTACTCACTCCATCTCCGTATGTAAGCATAAATGGTTCATTATCAATATATTTTTGAACTCTTTTTATTCGTCCACCAGTCATTGTATCAAGCCCAGTATCTACTAATGTAACTTTCCAAGGTTCTGCAAAATTATTATGTATAGTCATTTTATTCTTTTCTTTAAAATCAAATGTAATATCACTTTGGTGCAAGTAATAATTTGCAAAATATTCCTTAATTATATATCCTTTATATCCACAACATATTATAAAATCATTATATCCATAATTAGAATATATTTTCATTATATGCCATAAAATTGGTTTACCTCCAATCTCAATCATTGGTTTAGGTTTTAAATGCGATTCTTCTGATATTCTTGTCCCATAGCCACCAGCTAAAATAACAACTTTCATTTTTTTCTCCTAACATCAAATTAATATTAATTATCTATTCTCATTATTAGCTTTTAAAATATAAAATTTTATCAATTCCTTTTGTTCCACAGATAAATCAACTTTTAATTGTTCTATTCCTTTTATGCAACATTTTAAAATTTTATTATATATAATATTCCAATCATATCCATTATTTAAATATGTATCTTTAACTAAACTTGGTAAAAAATTTGTTTTGAAACACAATTTTATATATAAAAGAATAACCATTTCTATAGAATCTATATTCAAATTATTAATTAATTCAATAAACCCATAATGTTGTAATATCCTATTTTCATAAGTTACATATAGAGGCATATTATCCAATTCAACAGAAATGTTTTTCTTTATTTCAGAATCATTCTCAGCAATTCCTTTAGCAATTTGTTCTTGCAATACAGATTTTCCATGAAAAATTAGTGTATTACTATCAGTTACAAATTCTCCATTTAAAGCCATAACGCTATCCCAAAACATATGTGGATAATATTTATATGCGATATTATTTTTATATTTCAAATATAAATCCTTTAATTTATATTTATTAAATATTTCTTTTTTGTAAATAATCCCAGAAATATAATTTCCTGTTAAAAACGCATTTTTTAATGCATCATATCCAGCTGAAAAACATTGATTTGATAAATTTATATACATACTATCTGTTGAAGATCTTATCAAAGCAATATTTTCATTATTTTTTAACAAATTCATATAATGTCCTAATACTTCTAAATTAACTCTATCTTCATCGCTTAAAAGTAGTACATATTTTCCGCTTGCAATTGACATAACATTAGCAAAATTAATTGTAGCTCCCATGTTCTTATCAAATCTAAAATATTTTACCCTAGAATCATTCATATTTCTTATTTGTAAGTATTCATCTGTATATTGCGTTGATCCATTATCGGATACAACAAATTCAATTTCAGAATCATATGGAGTTCTTAACAATGATTTAATATTCTTTAGTGCTAAATTTCCCCTGTTCCATGTTGGTATACCTATACTTAAAAGTATATTATTTGTGCATCTTCCTTCTTTAGTAAGTCTAAATTCATGCTCTTGCATTAAAATATTATTAACTGTTTTTTGAAGTTCTTTCCTTTTTTCATCACTTGAATCTAATAATATATGTGGAATATATGTATTTAAATTATTTCTAAAATAATTCTTTATCTCTTTAATGGAGTTAAAAAATCTAACTCTTTCTAAATACTTTAATATACCTGGTAATTTAAAAAATGATAATGATTTTATTATATTTAATGAATAATAATAAATTTTTTTATTATTACCAACTATGAATTTTTTAGCATTTTCTATATTAAAATCATCTATCAATAATATATCAGAAAATTCATCTTCATAATTATATTTGTCAACATTTAATAAAGCTTCTTCACTAAAATCAATAACTTCATCAAATCTATCTAATTTTAAATCAAATATAAAATATCTATC
>NZ_CAKVKB010000250.1 GCF_934754915.1 uncultured Clostridium sp. | reverse complement strand
ACATTAAAATAGGCCATAAAATCATAAATATTTTTCTTATAAAATTTTTATTTAAATTAACTTTAAAAGATATATATAATTTATCTTTCTTTTTAACTTTTATTAAAAATGTAATTATCATTATGAATTCTATAGTTCTTGCTATATCAGTAGCATAAGCTGCTCCATCTAACCCTAATTCAGGGAATCCTAATTTTCCAAAAATAAAAATATAATTTAAAATTGTATTTGATACAACTGACATTATACTTGCAGCCATAGGGTATGAAGCATATCCTATACACCTTAAAAGACTTGATATAATAATGGTTAAAGTCATGGGTATAAAACCAAATGAAACGATTTTCAGATAAGATGCTGCACATTCTATTGTAGGGGAATCTGTAGAATAAATTGACATTATTCCTTTAGAAAACAATATTGAAAATATTGAAAAAACAGCGCCTACTAATAATGCAAAAATAAGATTAACAATAAAACTATCATTAACTCCCTTTTCATTTTTAGAACCATAGTATTGAGAAATTAATATTCCTGCTCCTGTAGCAATCCCTGTTATTGTTACAATAAGCAGAGATGAAAATTTTCCTCCAATTCCTGCTCCTGCAATGCTTATACTTCCAAGCTGCCCAACCATTATCTGATCAATTACGCTAACTGATGATTGAAAAAAGCTTTGCAAAGTAATTGGAACTGCTATATGACGTATTTCTTTATAAAATTCCTTTTTATCAAACATATCTACCATCCTACTTTCTATTTTTTTCAATCCACTTAACAGCATAATCAACAATATCTCTTTGCCTCATGAACTTCACTACTGCATTTCCTATCTTAACCTCATTCACCTTATACTCTTTTTCAAAGTCTTCTCCAATTTCAATAAAATCTTCTCCATCTACTGCAAGAGTATCATATGATATCCATTTTCTTTTTCCATCAACCATTACTGCACTACTTTCTATAACATTATGCTTTCCTGGATATTCAGCTTTTGCATCGGCCAAATGAATAGATGTATTCTTATCATATCCAACTCCAATTAAAAGCACATACCCATCTAATTTATATAATTTATCTATAGGTGAATCAGTTCCAAAAATATTGCTTAAATCATGATTTTCAGTTAAATAGGCTGCATGTTTTCCTAGGGCTGCGACAGAGCGTGCTGGATGATTACTTCTCTGTGCACCTGGCCATTTTCTAAACATCTCTGCAACAGCTCCCATTGTATTTGTTGGTGTAATATCTTTATTGTATGCAGGCCAGTTATCTCTTATAATCTGCCACCATTCTTCCGGTTCTTCCCAATGTACACCCGACTTTGGATCTAGATTCTTCCAGCTCTGAGTAGGCATCATTATAGTTCCTTCTTGTCCCACACTTTCAATCAATGCTTCTATTACAATCTGTGGACCTCCACAAACAAAACCAAAACTGCTCAATGATGTATGCACCATTATTGCCTGTCCTTTTTTTACTCCTGCTTTTTCAAATCCTTGTATCAAATCCTCCTTTAAAACTATTTTTCTTTCTTGTTGTACATTATCCATAATTCTACCTCCCTGTATCACATTAATCAATTTTCATGAATTTAATTAACATCTTTTAAAAGCTTGACACTATCTCTTTCAACCAATTCTACTGGTAATATAACATTATTTTCTTCAATACATCCCCTTACTAATTCGTTCAGTAATCTCACTGCATATTCAGCTCTTATTCCAATATCCTGCCTTATAGTTGTAAGGGCTGGTCTTACGATTGTAGATGCTGGTATATCATCAAAACCAGCTATAGATACATCATCTGGAATGCTATATCCATTATCAGTAAGATAATTCATAATTTCTATTGCATATGCATCTGATGCACAAAAAATAGCTGTAACATCCCTTATTTTCTTTTTTATTGTCTTATAATATAAAAAGCGTTCATTTCTCTTCATAGGAATAATTTCTAACTTCACATTATCCAAATCAATCTTGCTATCTTTAAAAGCTTCTTTTAATCCAATATATCTATTATGATCCATGCACATATCATTATCAGAAACATACATTACTCTGCTATGACCTTTACTTATGAAATATTTTCCCATTATATAGCCACCCATAAAGTCATCAATTCCTATATTTGCACACTTTTCTTGTGGTTCAAAAAATCCATCCATAACAACAAATGGTATATGTATGCATTTTCTAAGTTTATCATAATCTTGATCACAGAAACCTATTAAAACAAGGCCCGCCATATTCCACATGGAAGCATATTTTACGACTTCATTTATATTGCTAGTCTTCTTTATCATCATAAAATAATTATTCTTTTCAATTTCCATTTCTAATTTATCTAATAATGAAGAAACAAATGGATCTTGTATTACATTTCCTTCATACTTATCATGATCAGATATGATAACACATATAATTTTTGAACTATTTTGCGCTAGAAGAACTGCTGCCATATTAGGTATATAATTTTTTTCTTCTAGCTTTTTCTGAACTTTTTCAACTGTCTTAACAGATATTTTTTTAGTTTTTCCATTTATCACATTAGATACTGTAGCTGTACTAACCCCTAACTCTTCTGCAATGTCTATTATTCTTACTCTATTGTTCTGTCCTTCTTGCAATTGATAGCCTCCTACTCTTTACCTTACATATTAGAAAATTATATTCCACAAATTGCATTTCCAATATAAGGTTAGCATAATCCTTATATAAAATCAAAGGTTAATCGCATAATCTTATTAAATTGTATTTTCTCACAAAAAATACAGTATATACAACATGCATGCTGCATCTTTTATAAGAATAATAACTTCAAATTTACCATTAACCACCCAATATAGGCTGAATAATATTTCTCTCATATATTTTATAAAATCCTATAAATAAAAACACATTGGAAATAATCCCATAATAATTTCCATAAACAGTACATCTCTCCCCAGCAATAAACTCATTATATCTAAAATCCTTACTAATATTAGCTGATACAATAATAAAGTGATTAACTGCAGCTTGCGCAAGAATTATTCTAGAAATCGTATATAAAAACTGTGCATTTAATGCTGATATATCTGTAAATCGTATTAAAAATAATAATTTATCTGTGGTATAAAACCAAATAGCAAAAAAAGGTAATTTAAGTTACCTAGCTTTGCTATTGACTTTTTTTAAAAATTTAAAAAAGTTATCCACAGATTTGGATATTCCTATTATGAAATATCCTCAATTAATAATATTTATTGAATAAAAAAGTAATTTGCGATTCCAATTAATAGTATTAATATAAAAGAAATAAGGGT
>NZ_CAKVKB010000249.1 GCF_934754915.1 uncultured Clostridium sp. | reverse complement strand
CGTGCCATGCCATCTATGTCTGAATTTCTGTATATCTGCGAATATCTCGGCGTAACGCCGCGGGAATTTTTTGATACGGGCACGGAAAATCCGGTCTTGCTGGAACAGGTAACAGATGCCCTGAAGTCCCTTAGCACCTCCGATCTATATCTGCTCATCGAAATCATCAAGCGCCTGTCAAAGAATCCTGACAATCGCGTAGGAGGCGGTGACTAACCACCGTCCTCTCACACCACTGTGTGTACCGTTACACGGTGGTTTCAATAGTTGACGTGCATGGACTGATAGGCTGTGGTTAAATCATAAAAGCCCCTGCTTATCAGTCTTTTGTTAATGCTCTTTTGACCGCACCTACATTTGCCATTCTCCAGTAAGCTTTTCGGCTATAGGCTCCTTCACAGGCTACCCATTCCGGCATTCCCAGCCCTATCAGCTTCCGTTTCCGGGGCTTTGGCAGTTTCCATTGTTTCCAGATACACATTTGTATCCTTCGATACAGCCATCCATTCAATGCTTCGATGTTACCCGTCAGGCGCACGATAAAAAAGGATTGATCCTTCTCTAACGGATCAATCCTTTTTTATTTTTTGGCTTTCCTCTATTCATGAGCCAGCTTGAATCTGATATACTTTTAATTTTCCGATGGATGTGACCAATTCTTCTTTTGCACCTGCATCATAATAAGTATGAATATACTCCATCGTTTTTCCAATTTCATTATCCACAAGATAAATCTTTTCATTTCCGATCATATCCTTATATGGGTTCTGAATCTCATAAGCATCCAGCTGTTCAAAATAAATCGGAAGGTTCGCTGTCCAGCCACCTAACGCATAGATATTTGCCGACATTCCAACTGGAATCTGGTCAAATACGCCATACGCATCAAAAAAGGAAAGCAATCCTACCTTGGTCAGATACAAATGTCCTGGATCATTATGAATCTGCTCGATTGCAGCACGGGTCTGCATCATTTTCTCTGTTTTCTCTTCTGAATTCCATCTTCCCCGCTTATTCCAAGTACCCTGTGAAACACATAACACAGCCGCAAGTAGCATAACTCCGGAGCGATTAGAAAAATATAGCTTATTACCCTGTAGCCCCCATAAAACAGTCAAAGATACCGACAGCCAAATGCCAACGTCCACCCGGTTGTATAGATATCTTCCTCGATAATATAAATAGAAATACAAAAACATGATTACCACTGTTTCATAAACCAATTTGATTACCGTTTTACAGCTACGATCCCCCCACAATAAACTGATCACAAAAAGTACCAGAAAAATATTGAAACTTGCGATTGTAAAAAACTGTATCGGAAACGTATCAAAAAATTCCTGCAAGAATGACCGATTGATTGCCTTTTTCTCTTTCAATGCTACAAGTTGACGCATAACATCCACTGTAAATTTATCTGTATCCTCAAAATTCCATCCTCGATAGAGCTGATATGCATTTTTGTCAATCCCTAATTCTTCATACGCTTCCTGATTCATGGTATAATCCGGGAAACCATAGTCATATAATTCCGTCCGAAGTTCATTAAATTCCTGATATTCCTTCCATTCTGCTGAACGATACGCCCTTTCATTGACCAAATACAGACCAGTAAGTATTAAAAAAAGCCCACCCCCGAGAATAATGCCCCGCTTCCAGAATCCCTTTCTCGGATTCTGGAACTGTTCCCAAAGGATCGGTATCAACATTGCTGACAGCAACGCGCCTTCTACCAAAAACTGCATATCCCGATACATAAAGCCAACTGCACAAAGCACCAATGCACAGGCAACTGTTCTTTTTACATACTTATCTATAGTCAGCGCATAGCACAATAAAAAAAGTCCTGCAGCAGATACGATTCCTGCTGTTTTCGTATATTGAATCTTAATATATCCTTCATAAGAAAACGGAATAAGTAACACAAGTATGATCCAAAATGCAGAACTACTCTTAATTTTTTGAAACAGAACGTAACTGATAGCTGTAAACGCCAGAAACAGTACAAAATATTGCATTATTGCATACATTGAAACAGAAACCGGACATATCTTATAGCTAAAAGCAATCAGCAACCCCAGCAGGTAATTTATATAGACGAGATGTGCATCCCAGTTCCCCTTTACGCCACTCACAATATTCTGAATGCCAATATCATCATTTGTCTCATACCCCGGTCGAAAAATAAACACCAGCCCTATCAAAATAGCAATATTCAGTAGAATGGAAAACCAAACTTTTTGTTTCCATTTTTCAATCTTCTGCATGTTTATTCCACTCCTCTTCCCACGTTCTTCTACTGATAATATATCTTGGGCGTTCTTTCGTTTCCAGATAAATCTTTCCGACATATTCTCCAAGTACGCCAATACAAATCAGCTGCAAACCGCTTGTAAAGCAAATAAATGCACAGATACTTGCCCAGCCCTGTACTGTATTACCGCAGAAAAATTGAATCACAATCCAAATGATTGATAAAAAACTAAAAAATGAAACTCCGATTCCAACAGATGAAATAATTCGAACAGGTTTAATGCTCAAACTTGTAATTCCATTAATCGCAAGTTCCAGCATTTTACCAAGTGGATAGTGACTTTTCCCTGCCATTCTCTCATGTCTCTCATAATAGACACTCGTACTCGGAAAACCTACCAATGGAACTAATCCCCGCAGGTAAATATTTACCTCTTTATACTTCGCCAGCTCATTCAGCACACGTGAAGAAATTAGCCGATAATCTGCATGATTAAAGACAACCTCTACCCCCATTTTCCACAGTAGGCGATAAAAGGCCTCTGCTGTCACTCGCTTAAAAAAGGTATCTGTCTGTCTGCTACTTCGAACACCATACACAATCTCATATCCGTTTACATACTGCTCCAGCATGTCATCCATTGCGTTAATATCATCCTGTCCGTCACAATCGATGGAGATCGTAACATCACATTTTTCTTTTGCCTCCATCAATCCTGCAAGCACAGCATTCTGGTGCCCTCTGTTTCTGCTTTGTGCAATGCCAATGTAATGCTCATCATTTTGGGCAAAACCACTGATAATCGGCCAAGTTCGATCATTACTTCCATCATCCACAAACATGATCCTGCTTTTTTCTGAAATCTTGTTTTTTTCAATTAATAATTGTAATTTCTGCAAAAACAGAGGTCCTGTTACAGGAAGCGTTTCCTCCTCATTGTAACATGGAATCACAATATACAATATTGGTTTTTGTCGCAAAGTTCTCTTTTCCTCCACCCTAAGCATTCACATTTCTCTTTACTGCCGGATATAAATCCCCTGAGACTCAATAAAATCATCAAGATCCTCTATCGTCTCCTGCGCCCAGGTCTCACT
>NZ_CAKVKB010000248.1 GCF_934754915.1 uncultured Clostridium sp. | reverse complement strand
ATAGTAGGAATAATTCCAGCAAGATATAAGTCAAGCAGATTTGAAGGTAAACCTCTAGCTGATATTTGTGGCAAACCAATGATTTACTGGGTATACAATCAGGTTATTAAAGTAGATAACTTTGAAAAAGTTTATGTAGCTACAGATGATGTGAGGATTGAATCGGTATGTAAAAAATATAGTATGAATGTAATTATGACATCAGAACTGCATAAAACAGGAACAGATAGATTAGCAGAAGTAGCAGAAAAAATTGATGCAGATTTATATGTAAATATTCAAGGAGATGAACCCTTAATTGAACCTGAAACAATAGTTAAAGCTATAGAGCCATTTTATAATAATAAAGAAAATATTGAGGTATCAAATTTAATGACTAAAATAAAGGATCCTGTAGATGTAGTTAACTGTACAATTCCAAAGGTTATAACAAATAGAGAAAATATAGGAATTTTTTTAACAAGAAGTGCATCACCATATCCTAAAGGAAGTCTTGATTATAGCTATTATAAACAGGTATGTGTATATGGTTTTTCTCGCGAAGCTTTAAAATTTTTTAAAAGGACACCAAGAGGGAAAATTGAAAAAATCGAGGATATTGAAATATTAAGATTTATTGAAAATGGAATAAAAGTTCAATATGTAGAAGTTGAAACGAATAGTATTGCTGTTGATACTCCTAAAGATTTAGAAAGAGTAAAAAAATATATGGAAGCTGAAAATAACAGATAAAAAATTTCTTGACTGGGGTTGAAAATATATGAGACGGAGTATTTTAGATTGTACATTAAGAGATGGGGGGTATGTTAATGAATGGAAATTTGGTGGGAAAAATATAAGAGAAATTGTCCATTCATTAATATTGTCCAACATAGATATTATAGAACTTGGATATCTTACAGAAAGAAATCAAAATTCACAAGATTCAACGTTGTTTAATTCAATATTGGATATTAATGATTTGATTCCTCAAATGAAGAATAAGAGTAAATTCGTAGTTATGATGAATTTTGGAGGATATGATGTTGAAAATATACCTGTAAATGTTGAAAATAAATTAGATGGAATAAGAGTTGCTTTTCATAAAGAAAATATGACAGAAGCATTAAGTATTTGCAGAAAAATAAAGGAAAAGGGATACATGGTTTTTGTTCAGCCCATGGTTATACCTAAATATTCTGATATGGAGCTTTTAAAACTTATAAAAGAAGTTAATGAAATTGAAGTAGATGCATTGTATATAGTAGATAGTTTTGGATCTATGAATGAGTATGATGTTATGAGAATTTTTATGCTATTTGAGCATAATTTGAAATCAAATATTTCCATTGGATTCCATTCTCATAATAATTTACAGCTATCATTTTCTAATGCACAAGCCATATTAAAAAATTCTAATAGCAATGATATAATTATTGATAGTACCATATTAGGAATGGGAAGAGGTGCTGGAAATTTAAATACAGAACTATTTATTGAATATATGAATTCAAATTTCGATGCTAAATATAAACTTATATATATATTGCAGATAATTGATAATATACTATATCCAATTTATAAGCTGAATTATTGGGGTTATAGTGTACCATATTATCTTTCTGCTAAAAACAAATGTCATCCTAATTATGCAGCATATCTGTCAAATAAAAATACTTTAGATGTTCAGAGTATTAATCAAATATTGACTGAAATTTCTAGCGAAAAAAGGACAACTTATGATGAGCAGTATATTAGAAATTTGTATATTTCTCATCAAAAGCATAATACTGAAACAATACAAGAGAATTTTAGTATTATAGAAGATAAAATTAAAGATAAAAAAGTAGTCATAATTGCATCAGGAAGATCATTAAGAAATAGGAAAAAAGAAATAAAAAAATTCATCAATGAAAATCATGCTTTTGTAATAAGTGTTAACTTTATTCCTAAAGAAATAGAAGTGAATGCTGTGTTTTTTAGCAATATAAAAAGATTTGAAAATACTGATATTTATGATTTTGAAAAGACTAATTTAGTGATTCTAACATCAAACATAATAACAGATAATGGAGGTTATGTTGTTATAGACTATAATAGTCTTTTAAATGAAAATTTTGTTGTAGCAGATAATTCGGGATTAATGCTGATAAAATTATTAATAAGCTTATCTGTTAAAGAAATATATCTTGCTGGATTTGATGGATATGATTTGAATAATGAGAATTATTTAAAAGAAGAGTTAGAATTTATAAAAAGTGGAAAAGATATCGTGAAGATAAATAAATCAATAAAAGAAGAAATCGGAAAATACAATAAGAAAATAAAAATAAATTTTCTTACAGAGAGTAAGTACAAATAAAAAAAGGGGTAATTTATGAGTTGTGCAAATTTTAATTATCAAATAGAAAAAACTAAAGATGGATTTGATATTTTAAGAATAAATATAAATAATAGAAATATTTATGTTGGTAGTAAGTATAATATGAGAAGGGATATCGATAAATTTTTACAAGGATATACTGAAGTTGATGAGAAAAAAAGTATATTATTGGTATACGGATTTGGAGCAGGTGAACATATAAAAGAATTAAGAAAAAAATTTATATATAATAAAATAGTGGTATTTGAACCTAATCAAAACATGGAAAATCACATAAAAAGTATTAAATGGATAAGAGAAGACGGAAATATAATAGTTAGTTGTACATCTTTAGAAAATATAAAAAATATATTAAAGAAAGATGTGGATGAATTTAATGTTGAATTTGTTAGAATAAATTGTTTTGCTAATTATAATAAAATATTTAGTCAAAATATGACTCAATTATATCAAGATATAAGATGTTTTATGGCAGGTTTAAAAATAGACAGTAATACACAAAAATCTAAAAATGAATTGAAATTTAATAACATGTTAAATAATATATTTTATATGGCAGACGGTATTCCAGCAGATATGTATAAAGATAAATATAAAAATAAACCAGCAGTTATTGTTTCAGCAGGACCATCGTTAGAAAAAAATGTAGATTTATTAAAAAATATAGATGGAAATATGATTATAATGACTGGAACTAGAACATTAAGAACATTAGTAGATAAAGGAATATCTTTGGATTTATTGGCAGCAGTAGATCCACATAAAGTGTGTTATGATTTATGTAAGGATTATATAGAAAATTTAAATAAACCATTGCTTTTTTGTGAATCTACTAATAAAGATGTTGTATCAAATCATAAGGGTGAAAAAATATTTTTTACTTATAATGAATTTGTAGATAATCTTTGTGAACATAAAATAGAACGCATTAATACTGGAGGCACAGTATCAAATACTATGGCAGAATATGCTATCATGCTTGGCTGTAATCCTATTATATTCATAGGTCAAGATTTGGCTTATAC
>NZ_CAKVKB010000247.1 GCF_934754915.1 uncultured Clostridium sp. | reverse complement strand
GTCTTATACTGAAAATTCTGAATATGATCCTTTGAAATCTTCAAAAACATTAACAAATACATCTATTGATACAAATACAATTGCTGATTGTGATGCTGAGTCTATAAATAAACAAAAAAAGACTGCAAAATTCCCACCTTTAACTATAATCGGTCAATATAATAAGACCTACATTTTATGTGAATATGACAGTACTTTATATATGATTGATCAACATGCAGCTCATGAAAAAATTAATTTTGAAAAATATATAAAAAATATAGAAAATGGTGATATAATAGTTCAGCCATTAATGGTACCAAATATAATAGATCTTTCATGTGATGATTATTCCTATTTTGAAGAAAACAAAAATGTTTTTAAAGAAGCAGGTTTTACTTTAGAAGAATTTGGTGGAACATCTGTAGCATTAAAAGAAGTTCCTTATTTTCTAGGTAAATTAAATCCAAAAAAATTATTTCTGGACATATTAGATAATTTAAAAAATCTTGGCAATGGAAAAACTGTAGAAGCAAAGCATAATGCTATTGCAACAAAAGCATGCAAAGCTTCGATAAAAGGGAATGATGAATTAACTATGAATGAAATGATTAAGCTTGTAGAAGATTTAAGATATATAGATGACCCTTTTCACTGCCCTCATGGCAGACCTGTTATTGTCAAATTTACGAGTACTG
Source organism: uncultured Clostridium sp. (assembly GCF_934754915.1). GTDB lineage: Bacteria > Bacillota > Clostridia > Clostridiales > Clostridiaceae > Clostridium. The sequence goes on along the minus strand of NZ_CAKVKB010000247.1, from coordinate 2,749 downwards.
ATATAGATAAAAAATTCAGAAGAATAGTATAACAATATAATAAACTATAAATATATCACAAATTTATGATGTATGTTTTAGAGAGGAAATAACTATGAAACAAAAATTACTTGTCCTTGGAGGGCCTACTGCTGTTGGAAAAACTGAACTTTCAATAAAACTTGCCAAAAAGCTTAATGGTGAAATAATTTCAGCTGATTCTATGCAGATATATAAATTTATGGATATAGGTTCAGCAAAAGTTACAGAAAAAGAAATGGATGGGATAAAACACTACTTAATAGATATTATTGAGCCTGATATTTCTTTTTCTGTAGCAGATTTTAAAGAATATGGTGAAAAAGCTATAAAAGAAATATTATCTAAACAAAAATTTCCTATAATAGCTGGAGGGACTGGATTATATATAAATTCTTTAACATGTAACATGACTTTTACTGATGCAGAAAAAGATGAAGAATATAGAAAAAAACTTGAAAAGTTATGTGATGAGAAAGGGAATGACTATGTTCATGAAATGCTTAAAGATATAGATCCAATAAGTTATAAGGAAATTCATGCCAATAATAGAAAAAGAGTTATAAGAGCATTGGAAGTATATAAACTTACCAAAAAGCCTTTTAGCTCGTTTAATGCTGGAAATGATTTTTACAAAAGTGATTATGATATATATTATTATGTTCTCACAATGAATAGAGAAAAACTTTATGATAGAATCAATAAGCGAGTAGACATAATGATGGAAAATGGACTTTTAAAAGAATGTATAAAACTCAAAGAAATGGGATATACTTCTGATATGCAGTCAATGCAAGGAATTGGATATAAAGAAATTCTTTATTATTTAGAAAATAAACTATCATTGGAAGATGCTGTAAATATGATAAAGCAAGGCTCTCGAAATTATGCAAAAAGACAACTTACATGGTTTAGAAGAGATAAACGATGCATATTCCTTGATAAAGATACAATGAATGATGAAGAAATTCTAAATAAAATTCTTAATGACATAAGAAATAACTAAGTTTATAATGTAATTATATATTATTTAACAATTATATGGGAGGGTTTTTATGGTCAATAAAACAAACAATAACATTCAAGATATTTTCTTAAATAATGCAAGAAAAAATCAAATCAATCTGACAGTTCACTTACTAAACGGTTTTCAAATAAAAGGAACAGTAAAGGGATTTGATAATTTCACTGTTATTTTGGATTGTGATGGAAGTATGATGTTAATTTACAAACATTCAATTTCAACAATAACTCCAGAAAAATCAATATCTTTTACTAATAATTAAATCATATCAATAAGATAGCTGTAACTTAGAATGTTACAGCTATTTTTTATTGCCATGATTTATAATATAAAAGTTAAATCTATATTTATTATTTCAGTGAAAATCTAAATATAAGCATATAATTTAGAAAATGGTTATTTTACAATTTATCCAATAAAGTGTCATAAATATAACTTTTTTAAAAGAAATATGTCATAAAATACTATATAAAAGTATTTTTACATGGTAAACTATTTATACATATAAAATTTGCAGTTATAAGGAGATTATATTATGAGAAAAATTCATAAAGCATGGCTTATAGGATCAGAAACTCCTGTGGGTCAAGCTATATTAAAACAAATTGACACAATGAAAATCAATATTATTGCTACAGACATGGATGATGTAGATGTTTCACAAATTGATGAGGCATTAAGTTTCAGTTACTTAAATCATCCTGATGCAGTCATAAACTGTTATGATTTATATGATATAGATGAGTGTGAAAAGAATCCAATAAAAGCATATAAAATTAATTCTATAGTTCCTAGAAATCTTGCTATATGCTCAAGAAAAATAGAGGCAAGATTTATTCATTTATCAACCACATCAATATTCAGCAAAGAAATTGAAAGGGGATATACAGAATTTGATGAACCTAGCCCATCTGGAATATATGCAAAATCAAAATTTCAAGGCGAAAAATATGTAAGAGAATTAAACAACAAATATTTTATAGTTCGTTCAGATTATATTTATGGCAAAAAAGAAGATCTTATTAAAAGACCTTTTAAAGAGAATAAAATCATTTCTCCTACAAGTTGTAATGAAATTGCATCATTTATAATATCTCTCATGGACACTCCTGAATATGGAGTATATCACGCATCAAGTACAGGAACATGTACCTATAATGAATTTTTAAAAAAATATAGTGAGTTATCAAATGATACATCTATATTAGAATTAATTAATAAAAACACTGATTGTATTAAAAATATTAAAATTGATAAATTTATGCTCAAATTATGCAATGTATATAAATTTCCAAATTGGAAAGAAGATTTAGAAAAATACATTAACAACTATTAGATAGAAGGAGATTTAAATTGTGAAGAATAATAAAAAAATAGGATTAACTACATGGATATTTATAGGACTTCTAACTGGAGCAACGTGCGGAATGATTTTTCACTACTTTATTCCTGATGGAAATGTTAGAAACTTCTTTATTGATGGAGTTTTTAATGTGATTGGTAATGGATTCCTAAGAGCGATGCAGATGCTTGTTGTGCCTCTTGTTTTTTGTTCATTAGTATGTGGAAGTATGGCAATAGGTGATACTAAAACTCTTGGTAAAGTAGGAGTTAAAACCATTGTATTTTATATTGTAACAACTGCACTTGCAATTACAGTTGCTCTTTGTGTTGGAAACTTATTAAATCCTGGTTATGGATTAGATG
>NZ_CAKVKB010000246.1 GCF_934754915.1 uncultured Clostridium sp. | reverse complement strand
TTTCTTTTCCCATAATCGAACCCTCTCTATATAGCCTGTTCTCTGTTTTTCTTTCCAAGACGGTAAATAGTGAAAGCAAGCACCGCACCGATGATACCTGTTATCATCAGGAATGTAAAAATGTAGTTATATCCTGCCGCTCCATGCTGATCCATCCATTTTCCAAAGATAACGGAATAAATAGAGTCCGGAAGGTAACCGATGATTGAAGCGATTCCTATGGTGGTTCCCGTCATCATTCTCGGGATTCCCGCCTCACTGACTGTGGAGAACACAACACCGTACATCATCATTGCAAATGCACCTGGGATCAGTGTGTAAAGACTTGCTGCCATTGGACTGATATCTGACGGAAGGATCATTACGATACCGAACAGCGCTGCCAGAATCAAAAATGCAGTCATCAGCCATTTACATGTTGATTTGAATACTTTATCCGCAAGGATTCCACCTACCGGTGCAAGCAGAAGCAAAAGATAATTTCTAATAATGGAGATCAGACCGGAGCTCTCCGGGGATACTCCAATTACTTCTGTAAGAAATGGATTGAAATAAGAAGTACTTGTGTAATATCCATAGCCACAGAAAATCGTAAGAGCAACTACCCATACAACCGGCATCTTTAAAAGTTTGCCCAAATCTGAGAGCTGGAATTTCGGTTCTCCATCATCTGCCGCGGAAGCACCTTTTTTGTCATCTTTCATAAGGAAAATAAGAAGGATACCTGCAACTGCCGCAACACTTCCACCGCTTATTACGGCACGTATAAAACCGGATGATACATTATCGCCTGCTGTTTTATATACATTTAATGCAAGAGCATTAGTCAGGGCACCTGTAATACCATTACATGCATAGTACAGTCCGTACATGAATCCCTGTTCTTCTTCTGTTCCGATAATACGGATTGCCTTCATCAGAGAAGACCAGAATACAAATGCGGTACTGAAAGATAAGCCCAGCCAGATCACCATGGCTACTGCAAAATTCATGGAAAACGCATAAATATATGCCAGTGCTGTTGTACTGAGAAGTGAAACTACCAGTGCCTTCTTCGGTGATACTTTATCTGCAATGATACCTCCTGGAATGTACAGGATCATATTTCCAATAGTATACATAGTCAGCATAAGTCCTGACTGTGTATTAGTGATTCCCATGGTTGAGATCTGTGCGTCATAGAATACATATTTTACATATGGTAAAAAGTAAATCGAGCCGCCTGCCAACCCCAGTGCAATAATGGTAAGATACTTTCTTAATTTCGAATTCATACAAAACCCCCTGACCCTGTATTTTTGAAAAAAGGATGCCCCATCACGGGGCATCCCCTTAATCGGTTCTCAGTGCTGGTACTTTATCAGTTATTCATCCATTACATATCCGGTGTATCGGATTTGTCAGGAGTAAACAGTCTTCTTGCTACATCTCTTGTAAACTCGCCAGTCTTGGCAGATTCTTCAAATACCACTTTTGTCTGTTTACGGATCAGATCTACGGTATCTTTTACGATTGCTGCTGCAGCATCCTCGTCGCTCATGTTCTCAATCTTAACAATACGGAAGATAACTGCCTCATAAATACGGATTCCACCAAGGTTGGAGATGAAGTCTACTGCTACATCAATGCCTTTCTTGCGAAGGATCTCATCTGCTTCCGGTGTTGTCGGAATGTTCGCTGCCTCTACGATAAGAGATGCTTTGATCTTGTCTGCATTGTCTTTATTTATAACATCTTCCAGAGCTGCCGGGATAAGGATATCACATTCCTGGCTGAGCCACTCGGAGTTCGGAAGTACCTGATAATTATCTTCAAAAGCTTCTTTATTTAACTCGCCCTTCGGAAGTCTGGTTGCAACCAGTTTCGGGATATCAAGACCATCCTTGCAGTAAACAAGTCCGTTTACATCTGCGATACCAACAACTTTATATCCCATCTTATTCAGAGAATTCACACAGCTGGCACCAACACATCCAAATCCCTGGATAACAACAGATGCGCCTTCTTTTCCGCCTTTTAATTTCCATGCTTCATCAGCTGCTGCCGCAACACCATAACCGGTGATCATATCATACATCTTGAATCCATCATATGTAAGCTCTTTCTCTGCTCTGTCATGATTTACGATACCCTGATGGATATCCGGATCTTCTTTCATGGCTTTTGTCTGAGGAATTCCGATTCCCAGATCATCAAGGATACGAAGAACTACAGAATAATCAACACCCAGATCACCACCAATGGAAACACCAGCTTTAATATAAGGAGCTGTTGCAGTAAGGAATCTGCGAAGAACATCCTCTGCATCCGGAGCCTTGTAATCATAAGCGATACCTGCTTTACATCCACCGGTTGTCAGAGATTCACAGGCTTTATATTTATATCCCATGGTTGTTGCAAGACGGATAACTTCTTCCTTGGTTACTGTAGGATGCATTCTTGTACCGCCGCCACAGTAATGCCCTACAAAGTTATATGCACACATCCATCCTTTTGCATCTGTCTCTGTGTCGTTCCATTCCACTACTACATAAGGTTTGTTTGCCATTTGAAAATCCTCCTTTAGCTTTACGTTCGTTCTTTATTGCAGAACACTGTTCTCTATATATTTTATTTTTTAACCCGGTCTGAGTACCGGGCTTGGTTCTTGGCGTTCTTTATTGGAGAACTGTGTTCTTTATTTCGTAATTCAACTATAGCACTGTTGGCATATTTTTTCAATAACAAACTTTGATTTTCATGTTTTTTGTGCAAATTTTACATATTTCACAGGAGTTTTTGTATCTTTCGCGCACTGGCCTTCAGAATTTCCGCATATTTCTGAATATTCTCCTCATTCATCCTCAAAGACGGAGCACTGATACTTAAAGCCCCCTCAGCTTCCCCTTCATGATTAAGAAGAGCCACGCCTACACATTTCACACCAAACATAACTTCCATATCGTCCACCGCATATCTGCGCTCCTGAACCAGCCGGATCTCCTCATCCAGTTTCCCGCGGTCTGTGATCGTGTACTCTGTAAAAGCCTCCAGATTCTTCGGAATATGCTTCTCACGCTCTTCCTCTGACATGGTAGCCAGAACTGATTTTCCCACACTTGTACAGTACATCTTCGAACATTCACCGGCTACCGACTTCGTCACAAGTCTCTGATTCTCCGGTGAAACCGCCTCCAGGTACAGCATATCTTCACCCTTTGGCACAGCCAGGTAAACCAGTTCCTGCACTTCATTGGCGATCTCACGCATAAACGGCACAGCAACCTTTGTAATATCAAGATTCTCCCGAAATGCGCGGCTTAACATCATAACCTCCGGTCCCAGCCGGAATTTCCCGGACTCCGGATCCTGAACCAGATACTCCATCGCAGTGAAAGTAACCAGGATATTGTGCACATTACTCTTATACAGACCCAGCTTCTCACTGATCTCCGTTACACCCAGGGGCT
>NZ_CAKVKB010000245.1 GCF_934754915.1 uncultured Clostridium sp. | reverse complement strand
GAAACACACTATTCACATTCGTTCATAGGTGAAAGCGATAAGCACCAAAAACAAGTTTTGGGCTTCCTGCTTTTGTTCTTTACAGGCTATTTTAAAAAAGTAAGTGAACGGATGGATGACAAAGATAGCAAATTAATAAAATTTACAATACCAAATAAAGAAGTTAAATATATTTTTAGAAGAAAAGTTTTAAGTTGGTTTGAAGAAAATATTAAAACAAGAGACTTTACTAACATGTATAATTCAATATTAGAAAGCAAGCCTGAAATTTTTGAAAAAGAACTTTCAGATGTGCTTATTGAAAGCATAAGTTTTAATGATGCTTATGAAAATTTCTATCATGGTTTTGTGACAGGAATTCTATCCAGTATGAAAGGTTATACTGTAAAGTCCAACAGGGAATCTGGAAATGGAAGGGGAGATATATTTATAAGACCAGTATCAAGACGTAAAGCAGCTATAATACTTGAACTTAAAGTATGTAAAAATTTCAATGAGCTTGAACAAAGGGCAGATGATGCATTAAAGCAGATAGAAGAAAAGAAATATGAAATGGAACTAAAGGATGATGGCTATAATAATATTATAAAATATGGAATATCATTCTTTAAGAAAGACTGTTTCATTAAAATTAAAGAATAAATTTATAAAATAGTTGAACATTAAATTAATCTGTGAAAAGGCATTTGAAGTATATGATGTGAAGATGATGAATATGCTTTAGAATTATTAAAAAATATATTCAAAAAACAATAAAATATAATTATAAGACAGATATAGAAGTCAATGAAGAAGGATATGAAGACATAATAAAATATGGAATAGATTTTATAGAAAAGATTGTATTATAAAAATGAAATGATAAGTATAAAGATATTACTGATATTGATACGGATTATAAAGGCCGCTTTCCATGTGTCCTAAAACCTATAAGAGGGCGTGGAAGTCAGGGCGTAGTCAAAGCCTCTTCTAAAGATGAATTTGAATATTATAGAAAAAAGGAAATTGAAAGCGGTATATTTGGAAGCCGATTGATGGCTGAAGAATTTCTGAGTGGCAATGAAATAACTATATCAGTATTTCCTGATGGTTCAAGTCTTCCTGTGGTTGAAAGATTTAATCATAATAAAGGCATAGCTCCATATAACGGTGATGTGCCAGTTGTTGAAAACAGCAGGGCAGTCACAGATGATGATGAGGCTTTAAAATTCATAAGGGAAAACTGTGAAAATGCAGTAAGGAAGCTTGGAGTAAAGGGGCTTGTCAGAATAGACTGTTGTGCAGATAAAGATGGTCAATATAAAATGTTTGACTTTAATCTAAAGCCTAATTTAACAGGGGCAGTTCGTCCTCATCGTCTTAATCAGAACTGTCTTACTATGATAGCAGCAGAGGCTATTGGATGGTCTTATTTTGATCTGTTATATAAAATGATTGAAAATAGATGGAAAGCATAAAATCAAGATTTCCTGTAGTTTTTATGATATAGCAAATATAAGTTATCCAATAAATAGTTTTAAAGAAAGTAGGAGAAGGTGCAGCATATAAAAAAACAGAAAAGGATTCTGTTATCACTTACACACCTTCTCAAGCATTTATGGTGCAATTTATTTTATATTATTAACAGTCTTTAGAATATCTTCAAGTTTATCGACAGAAACAATATGAGAGTTACATTGCTCACTATCCAGACACATATCAAAACCAAGAGATTTATAAGCACCAAGCTCAGGATTACTTACCTTACATAAAGGAGAAACAAAAGCAATCTGATCAGATTTTCCCATTCTGTTGCAGAATATACATCTGTGAGATGATTTATTATCGGGATTTGTAATTCTACAAGACATTCCTAGAAGTTTCCCATTCATATTATAAGCTACAAATAATTTTCTAACAGAGTTATCAATCCATCCTAAATATACATGTTTTAAATCTTGTGCATCTGCTTTTGGCAATTTAAGCTTTTTTTCTTTTTTAAATAACCTATTAATCTGTGCATTGGTAACCACAGGCATTCCATACACATATTCATCAAGATCATTTAGGAACGCTTCAATATGAAGTGAAGTAGTGAAATTTGAAATATCCAGAATTTTTTTCTGGCTGTCAGATAAGTTTTGAAAATGATTTAGTATTTTATCCTGAATATAAATTTTAGAAGCAGCAATAACATTTTTATCTATACATCCTGTAAAAGAGTTATTTAAATCAATCATACATTTTTTTATATAGTTATATTCTTGTTTTTTTATAAAAGCATCCATGAAATTTCAACCTCTATTCTAATATAAATTTTGATTACTGATGTAATAAAAACTTTATAAATATATGATTTGTTGAATTATATATTTATAACTGTAGATACTTATTTATGAAGGATATGATTTATATGAAGAGGAAATTCTAACATAATATAACTGGAAAATAAAAGATGATTATTGATCACTTGATTTAAAAGCAATAATAATCATCTAAAATCAAAGTCCAACATAATTTATATCCATAATCGTTTTATATTAAATCATTAATTATCTTTAGCATATTACGCATTTACATAATATCATGTCTTAAAACAAGCATTCAATCTAATAAATAAATCTGTAATGATTATGAGCATATTTTTTTCTGCTGGCTTAGTATTCTTCTTATACTTTTATCTGATAGAAAATACTCTTTAGCTAGTTCATTTATGGAAATACCCTTAAGATATTTTTCATAAATATCTTTATTTCTTACATTAAGAGTTTTCTTTATGCCGCTTTTTTCTCCCCATGATTTGTGATTTTCATTTTTTCTAGGGATATAAATATATTTTCCATCAACATATTTTTGTATAATTTCAATAATTTCTTGTGGTAACACATCGTTTGCCTTTGCATATTTCATTTTTCTACTCCTTTGCTTTTATAAAAAGTATAAAAAGCAGAAAATACAACAAAGCTATGTGTTACAGAGTCTAGAATCTGCATATATTTATTCAGCTAACAAGACAAATTTAGGCTCCCAACAAAGCATAGCTGATTGTGTAGTCTCTGCAAAGAGCATCTTAACTTAAAGCTGAAGGTATTAATGACTTTCAAAAAAACACCTCCTAGATATCTATATTACCTTAATTATACCATGTATTATATAGAATTTAGAAATAAAATATATTAGATTAATTTTCTTCCACCTGACTGTATGCATAATTTTAAAGCAGAGGGTAACAATGAATTTTTAACATTAGATATAAACAGGCAAATGTTGAACGCTGGTCATATGAAGGCTATAGCTGGAGGAAAGGAAATAGAGTTTGATGATAAATGGAAGGCTATAAGATATTTATTGATAATATAATAATAGCCAGATAAGATTCATAGAATGTTTGAAAAATATTTTATCAGTCAATAATGAAGTTATAGGTATATGCAGTGCAAAAGCAGGGATTACAAATGTTTAGTTGTTACAGCAG
>NZ_CAKVKB010000244.1 GCF_934754915.1 uncultured Clostridium sp. | reverse complement strand
TTAGTCTAGAGTCTACTATTTCCAAATTAGGACTAGTAGCTTAAATTTTTCCTATTTACTGCACAAGTCTAGTTATTAATATAATTTTAGAAATTTGATTTATGAATGTCAATTAAGAAAGATGTACATTTTTCTAATTATCTGTTAATGAGATAAAATGTGTTTATATTTTCCATAAGTTGAAGTAGAATATATTGTAAGGATGAATTAAGAGTAAAATGTTATTTGATATGGAAATAAAAAAATATGTTCTAGGAGGGAGAATTATGTATTGTGTTGAAGAGGTGCAGAGTCTCTATAAAAAAGGTGAGCCTCTGGAATTTATATTTTTTTCTGGACATCAAAAATTAGCTAATGGAAATGTGGGAAAATCATGTCTAAGTCAATGGTACAGTTCTCCATTTGAAATGAATAATATAAAGTATTCATGTGCAGAACAATATATGATGGCAGAAAAGGCAAGAATTTTTGGTGATGATAAAGCCTTAGAAGAAATATTTAATGCATATCATCCTAATCAGATGAAACTTATAGGAAAACGTATAAAAAATTTTAATGAAGAAGTATGGATGAAAGAAAAGATAACTGTTGTTAAAATTGGAAACATGGCGAAATTTTCACAGAATCCTAAATTAAAAAAATACCTCTTAAGTACAAAATCAAAAATACTTGTTAAGACTAATGCTTATGACCAGATATGGAGTATAGGTCTTGGAAAGGACGATGTCTGTATAAAAAATCCTTTAAAATGGATAGGACAAAATCTTTTAGGATTTATATTGATGGATATAAGAGACGTGTTGTCATAAAATTCAAGTGCATGAAAAAATTTCGATGGACTAAATAAGAGATTTCTTATTATAATATGTATGCAATTGAATTTTGTTTTATATATAAAAATTTTAAAGGAATTATGATTTTAAAAAGTAATAACAGATTTATTGATTGCAGAATATATAAAAGTAAATTGGAGGTATATTTTAATGAAAGTATATGAGCAGGCCTTAGAAAAATTTTATGAATGGCTGTATACTCATGGAACAAAAATAGTTATAGGGCTTTTAATCATATGGATAGGATTCAAAATCATTGAAAAAATTATAGGTACATTTAATAAAATATTAGAAAAACGAAATATTGATGTTACATTAGCTTCGTTTTTAGATGGATTTATAAAAATAAGTCTTAAATTGCTGCTTATAATTATGATAATGAATTATGTTGGAATTTCAACAAGTGGAATAATAACTCTTATTGGTTCAGCAGGTATAGCAGTTGGTCTTGCACTTAAAGAAAGTTTAGCTAACTTTGCAGGAGGTGTTATAATTCTGTTTATAAGGCCATATAATGTTGGAGACTATATAGAAGGAGCAGGTGAGACTGGAACAATAGATAAAATAGGAATATTTTATACACATATGTCTACTTTAGACAATAAACAAGTTCTGATTCCTAATGGAGTTCTTGCTAATGGAATTGTAACAAATTATACAGCACAGAAAATGAGAAGGATTGATCACATTATTTCAATCAGCTATGATCAGAATATAAAAAGTGCTAAAAATGTTATTTATAGTGTGATAAATAAAGATGAGTTGATTCTTCATGATCCAGAACCATTTGTTGCAGTCAATGAACTTGGAGAAAGCTCTGTGAATTTAATAGTAAAGGTATGGACAAAGACAGAAAATTACTGGACTGTATATTATAATTTGTTAGAAAATATAAAAACAAGATTTGATGAAGAAAATATATCAATACCATATCCACAAATGGATATTCATCTAAATCATATTTCAGAAAAAGAAAAAAGTTTTTAAAGTATTTAGATTAATTTGAGAAGATACATTTAAAATGTAAAAATACATAACCACATGTGTTAGATTATTATTAAAATATGACACATGTGGTTTTTTATTAAAATATTGTTTGATTTTAATATTTTAAGATGGGCTAAAAATGAATTATACATTGGAAATTACATGAGAGCATATATAGGGAAAACCTGAAATATCTTGATAATGATATTATAAATTAAATGAAATAAACTTTCATTTACAATTGGGACATTTTATTGTATTATATAAATATAATATAAATAAATCACTTTTAATAGGAGGCACAAGTATATGAGCATTTTGAATTTAAATCCAGGACAAAAAGGGATTATATCAGAAATTAATGGAAATTCTAAATTAACAAAAAGACTTTCTGCTTTAGGATGCATTGAAGGTACTTCTATAGAATTTAAGAGAAAAGCACCTTTAGGAGATCCACTAATAATAAATTTCAGAGGGTTTGATCTTGCCATAAGAAAAAAGGATGCACAATGCATAATTCTTGAAAATATATAGACAATGAAGAGGTAGTTTTTAATGATAAATGTTGCTTTATTAGGAAATCCTAATGTAGGAAAGACAACTCTGTATAATGCATTAACAGGTTCTAATCAATATGTTGGAAACTGGCCCGGAGTTACAGTAGATAAAAAGGAAGGTTATTTTGATAATGTAAAAATTACAGATCTTCCTGGAATATATGCGATGGATACATTTTCAAATGAAGAAAAGGTATCAAAAAAATATCTTGAAGAAGAAAAAGTTGATGTGATATTAAATATTGTTGATGCATCAAATTTAAATAGAAATCTTTATCTTACAACACAATTAAAGCAGTTTAATAAGCCTATAATACTTGCACTTAATATGATTGATATATGTGAAGCAAAAGGAATAACAGTTGATTATAAACTTCTTGAAAAAAAGTTTGGAGTTGAAGTCATTCCATTAAGTGCTGGAAAAGCAAAAGGTATAGAAGAAATAAGGAAAAGACTTGAAAAGGGAAATTTCAATAATGCTTATGATAGTGAAAAATTTAATTTTAAAAGTGAAAAAGAAGCATATGATTTTATAGAATCTGTTTTAAACAAATGTTTAATAGAAAATGAAAAAAAAGAAGAAACTTTCACAGAAAAGTTGGATAAGTTTGTGCTTCATCCATTTTTTGCATACCCAATTTTTCTTGCAATTATGGTATTGATGTTTGAACTTACATTTTCTTGGATTGGACAGCCGTTATCAGATATACTTGATGGGATTTTGAATGATTCGATAATTCCATGGATGTATGGTATTTTGTCAAATGCATCACCATGGTTTACTTCTCTTATTGTAGATGGAATTATTTCTGGAGTAGGAGGAATAGTAGTTCTGCTTCCAATTATTCTTGTTCTGTTTATTTGTATAACAATTTTAGAGGATAGTGGGTATATGTCCAGAGTCGCATTTATGATGGATAGGCTCATGAGGAAGATGGGGCTTTCAGGAAAAGCATTTATCCCAATGATAGTAGGGTTTGGGTGTACGGTTCCTGCAATAATGACTGCAAGAACTCTTGAAAGTGAAAAAGATAGAAAACTTACAGCATTACTTGTTCCGTTTATGTCATGTAATGCTAGGCTTCCAGTATATACAG
>NZ_CAKVKB010000243.1 GCF_934754915.1 uncultured Clostridium sp. | reverse complement strand
CATGCCTCTATTGTATCATGCTTATGTGTATTTGGAATTTCTCATTTTGGCTTGTACTATTTATATTCTAGCACCAAATGGCCTTGTCTGGGGAAATACAGGCATATTGTGATATTGAGGATGAGATGGTTAAGGGGATGTTTGGGACGATTGTGCAGGGGTATCTGAAAAAGGGGTATAACCGGGCTACTGCGGAGATGATGGCTAGGGAGTTTTTTAGGTATGAGAGTTAGAGTATAGCTTGGAAATAATAATTCAAAGATGATTGCGAAATCGCTAAAGACGTTATATACTTTAAAATATATAATCATAATAAATTTGAAAGAGATATAAGATGGCAGAAGATTTTTTAGAATATATCGATGAACTACATAAAGCATACCGTATGAAGAATAAAATAAAGAATAAATATTATATTCATTATTTACCATTAAAGTCAATTACGATTTCCACAAATGAAGTGTTTTATATAGCTAAGTCTGGAAAATCCAGATTGCTTATAAATCATAATGCGGTATGGGTAGATTTAACTGATTATGATATAATTAATATAGTATGTGGTTTTGATGAAAAATTAGTTTTAAAAATATTGGATAGATTGAAAGAGTGTTATGATGGGATATGGACAGAGTTTGAATTTGAAGTTCAAGAAGAAAGATATATAGGAAAAGGGATTAATTACGAAGATTTTGATTTGGACATGAAGGTATGTTTAGATTCAGACTTTCAAATATGTTTTGGTGATTTTTTGTTTTTACTTAACATGGTCTTATTTAAAGATATTGTTGGACAAAAATATTTAGAAAGAGAACGAAAAATGTTACTAATTGATAATACGCTTATTAAATATATAACATTAATTAAATATTATCGACTAAATAATGCTCAGGCAAAAAAGTATTTAGATGATATTCTTTATCCGATTTTTAAAAAAGAGGATTTGTTAGAGAATAAAATGAAAGTAAAGAAATATGATAAAAATTTTGATAAAAATGGTTTTGAAAAAATTGTCCTGTTGTGATAATATGAAATTGGAATCCTAGTAGGCATAAATGCCACCTTAACATTTTAAGGTAGATGTATTTAGAAATTAGTTAAATTTGTATGACTACCGTCATATTTTAGATTTCAATTTCATTGGTTGTTCACAACCATGACCTTCGCTACTACGCTCAGGTCAGAACGCAAACAACCAATGAAATTGACTCAGAAAAAATTTAACAAATTTAAGTAGGATTCTTTTTTTTGTGGAGAAAACTATGTATAAATTTAATGAAATTACAATTGATGATGATAAAGGAATTATATTTCTGTGTGGAACTAAATATAAAAAAGAGTCTGTATATGATAAGAGAAATGTTCTAAAGAAATATATAGAAGAACATTATCCTAGAAAAAATGTTCTTATTCTGGAGGAACATTTTGTCTTTGGAAAAAGAGAGGGATATTTGAGCTATGATGATATTTTTTTGAAAAATCTGAATGACATAGAAACATTGAGTGCAGCGTTTGCCAATGGAATAATTATTATTCATGATAGTATATCAACAGGGGCAGAGTTGGCAGCCTTTGCTTCAAATGAGATGTTAAAAGATAAAATGTGTGTATTAGAGCCAGATAGTACGGGTATTGAGGAAAGAAAAATAAGTGCTTTTCTAGAGTTGGCTTTTTTTAGTACGGATTCTAAAATACGTAGAATAGTGTACTATCCTGAAGTATATTCTTTTGAAATATCTGAAAAACATGTAGAAAAAAGAACTAATTTTGTAAACAATACTATAACACCTATACTTGGAGATAAAATTTGCAGTTTTATTGATTATTGCAAATTAGAGCTGGATATTCGTTTCGAAAAAATGAAATTTGGAAAAATCAATAATAGTGTGGGCGTCATTTCTTATTCAAAAAATGGTAATGAGTTGCAAGTTTATGTATCAGGACAAGTTATTTTATATCAAGTAATGGGATTGTTGTCAATAAACGATATTCGTAAACAATTAAGAAAGAAAAAGAGATTGTATGAACATATAGATTTTGTTTGTGGTCAGTATAAAAATATTTTACATCACACCATACAGGAAAAACTAAAATCAGAGACAAACACTATTTTGGTCTCTGTAAAAGAAATAAATGTAGAACTTAGAGATGTAATTGCATATAGTTTATATATGCTACAAGCATTGGAATTAATTTCAATATTAAAAGAAAAAGAATTATATAAAATTGGTTTGAAAAATAATTTGGGAATTTTTTTATCTGAGTTGGATGATATTGTAAGTGAAGAGGATAATGAGATACTGGAGTTTTTAAATGAATAAAGAATTATTTCTTGAAGAAAAGTATATAAAAACTAAAAAAAAATATAGAAAAATAGTAACTTATGTTGATGGAGAAAATCTTTTAAGGGAAAAACATGAGAGAATAGTATCTCTACTGAAACAAGAATGTTCTGATTCAATATTTGCCAAAGCTTATATAGAACATTCATCTATAGTAAAAAATGCTAAGGCGCATATGTATAATGATATTTTTTTGTTTTTTGATGTAAAGGATTTCTTTCCAAGCATAAGCCATAATTATTTAATTCAGAGATTATATAAAGAATTAAATAATAATGGGAATGCAAGCATTAATAGTTGTAGCAAACTAGTAGAATTATGTTCTGTGAATGATAAGGGATTGCCACTTGGTTTAGTAACATCTCCAATATTATCAAATATTTATATGAAGGAATTTGATAATATTATTTATGGAAAATTAAAAAAAATGGGTTTAGATAATATTATATATACACGATATGCGGATGATATTGTTATTTCTTTTAAAGCGGAGAAGATTGATCCAGATATAAATGTGAATATTAAAGAGTGTGTAATTAGATGTTTAAAACAAGTGCATTTAAAAAGCAATGAGAATAAAGAAAGAGTTTATGATATACGCAAAGGTGGTCATGTGCGAATAACGGGTATTAATGTTATTGTGGAAAATGATAATTATCGAAAATTAACAGTTGGAAGAAAACGAAAAGATAGGCTGTATAATGATGTGATGAGTTATTATATGCAACGAATAAAAGACAGAGAGAAGGCATTGAGTATTAAAGGAAATGAATCATTTATATTGTCTGTTGAAGGAAAAGAATATGAGAAGTGTTATTCGGAAAATATGAAGAAAGTAATAAAGGAATACGGATATGACTCGTTGCATGATATGATTAGAGCAATAAAGTATTAGGTTATAGTTATAAGAGTGGCTCCATTTTGGCTCTAAAAATTTTGAACAAGGTACACAAAAAGGCAAAATATGATAAATATGAAAAATGAAATACACAAATATGTATCAGAAATCAACCAGATAAATCTCTCAGCCCAAGAGTTTGAGTAGCGGACTAAATTGCGAAAAAGCCCATAAATAAAGGCTTTGCGGGATGTCGAAAAGACCAAATGGAGTGCAAATGGAGTTTAAAAATTATTTTTTTCTCTTGTTTATATTCCAGATTCACCTG
>NZ_CAKVKB010000242.1 GCF_934754915.1 uncultured Clostridium sp. | reverse complement strand
AAATATTGAAAAATATGAACTAGAATAAAATTACAGTGATGTTAATTTATATTAACAAGGTTTTTCCCCTAAATTGGAGTGAGTTTAGATT
The DNA here is from genome assembly GCF_934754915.1 of uncultured Clostridium sp. GTDB lineage: Bacteria > Bacillota > Clostridia > Clostridiales > Clostridiaceae > Clostridium. Next base: position 3,422 of record NZ_CAKVKB010000242.1, on the reverse strand, counting down.
CACTTGTGGAGCAGCAATAATGCTCTGATTTATTTGTGTTGGGATAGCATCTATTCACGGACTGATGAGTGAAGCTTGCTAAGCTATACAATGGCCAGTCACAAGCGGGAGCTTTGTGCCTGGCGGCAATTTTATTAGACAGATTTTGTGCCTTGCATGTACCTTCTCTTTTCGCGGGAGGCTACTTAAAAAATATTATAAGTAGTTGAAGGGAGTTTGTTATCATGAAAAAAAATAAAAACAATAAGAGAAATAATAAAAATCATTGTTCTTGCAAGGCGGTTTCTATGAAAAAAGGAAAGAAGAAGAAGTTCCTAAGAGGATTTATAAAAAAGCATTCGAAGCAAATTTTTAAGTATTCTATAAAAGCACTTGAAGTTGTAAAGATAGTTGCTGATTTATATTTTAAGTTTAAAGGAATCAAATAAATCTTTTTTCATAGAAATCTGTCTAATTTTGAATTTAAGTACAACTAGTACATTATATATATTAGATAGGAAGGAGATTATTTAATTGGGTGAAGTTTTAAAGAAAATTAGAATGATATATGGATATAAAGCAAAAGAAATGAGTACACTTCTAGAAATATCTCCTAGTTATCTATCTGAAATTGAAAATAATAAAAAGAAACCATCTTTAGATATATTAGAAAAGTATTCAGAAATTTTTCAAATAAAAGTATCATCAATAATAGCAATGTCAGAGAATTATAATGAAGATTTAAAGAATAATCTTAGCATAAATAAAATAATGATAAAACTTATGAATTATTTTGCTGCTTTACATGGAGATGATAATGATTAAAAAATATGATATTTCTCAAAGTCCGCTATATAAATTGAAAAATAAAAGAAAACTAGAACAGATAATTGAATTAAATAAATACGAATTAAATAAATTTAAAGAGTGGAATACATATAAAGTTGGAAAAATCCCTAAAAAAGATGGAGATTTTAGAGAGATTAATAAGCCTAATTATAAATTAAAAAGAGTGCAAAAAAAACTTCAGATGTTATTATCTAAAATTAAAAGACCTGAATGGTTAATATCTGGAGAGAAAAATAAATGTTATATAAATAATGCTGAGTATCATATAGGAGCTAAATACATAATAACAGCAGATATAAAGAAATTCTATGACAACTGTACTAGAGAATACGTTTATATGTCATTAATTAATAAATTCAAAATGTCAAATGATATTGCGGGAATTGTTACCGATATAGTAACCCATAATCAAGGTATACCAACAGGAGCGTCGACTAGTCAATTAATAGCTTATTATGCATATGAAAATATGTTTAATGAAATAAATATAACTGCTAATAAATATGGATGTAAGTTTTCTTTATTTGTAGATGATATGACATTTTCCAGTGTAAATCCTATAAATGTACAAGCATTAAAAAGAGATATCGATATTATTTTACGTAAATATGGACACAGATTGAAATCTAATAAGTTTAAATATTTTTCTAAGGATGAGGATAAGCTAATAACAGGGGTTACGCTTAAACCTAATAATGATTTAGCTGTATCTAATAGACTTCGATATAATATAATTAATGATTTCAAGACTATAAAATATAAAAAAGGTTTAAATAGTGATTTGCCAAAATTAAAAGGAAGAATAGCAGCAGCTAAAATGATAGAAAGAAATATATTTCCTCAGATAACTAGTTATGTTTCAAGCTTAAAGTAAAGAGAAATAGTTGTTTTGGAAACGAATTTTAATATTCTCATTTAGGGAATTATTTATGAATTATTATGGGTTGTACGGTGTTATCTATTATAAAAAAAGTCCCTCCAATTAGGGGGGGCTATTATTTATATTAACTTATTATTTTTATTTTATTTCTTTCACATAATGTTTGAATCTACGGTTACAATGAGGACATGTAGATATTACTTCATTTGTGATAGTTGTATTAGCTTTTGACTTAGAATGAGAACCTCCACTAACACCTAGTGGAGTATTAATAATAACATCGGTAATTATTCCGTCTGATTCAAATTTAAATTTCTCAGAACATAATGGACATTTTACTATTCCTGTTAAGTTACCATTCTCATTTCTCTTTATAAATCTTTCTTGATTGTCAATCATATAAGTTATCTCCTTCATTAATTTTTCATATTAAAAATATGATACTAAAAGATGATTTATTCAATATTAGATCAACTTTTCTTCTGACACTCTTACTAATTCAATTAATTCTTTTCTTTTAATCTGTCCATGCTCTGCCATACTATGATGATATGTACATAAGCAAATCAGATTATCATCGTTAAGCCTACGGGTATAATCTTCATTAATAGGTACGATATGATGGGCTTGAACTTTATTATTATATTGTCTTGGTAACGTGTTATGTAGGTTCCTAATGTATATCTGACATAATGCTTTATCACGATTAATTATATCTTTACGCTTGTCTCTCCAAGCCTTTGTATTACGAAATTTACTAGCTATTGTTTCTTTCTTAGCATATACTTTCTTAATATTATTATTGCATTTAAAACCTCTTTCATGAATTCTACCGCATTTACTGCAACTTACTAACATATTATTGTTCCTTTCTTTTCTTTAGTGTATTATTTTATATGGTGACAATTAAGTGACAGAATAGAACGTCAACCTTAAAGTATTGATATTACTAGCTTTAAGAATAAATGGCAAAGTGACAACTAATTATAGAGAAAATATTAAAAATATTGTGTTTTTCAGACCAATTATTATATAGAATTGATTAAAATGTTTTAATTATGGTGGCAGAGTTTGAGTTTGCCACTAATTTGCCACCAATGTACGAGTTATATAAAAATATGAATAAATATAATATATATTGAAACGATGATTAAATTCCTTTAAAGTGGCTATTTATAAGGGCTAATATGATATGTTAATAGCTGATATAAGCCGATTTATGATTATGCTAATACACACGCCTCATGCCGAAACTGTAGTTAAGCTAATTAAGAAATAGAGCCATTTATAAGGATTTTTGCAGGCGAGAATTTGTCGCCTGCCGACGATTTGCCGACGAAATTTTTATCTTGTCGACAAGTCGTCATTTTTATTTTCTTAATAAGATGTCGGTAATTTCTCACTTATTGTTTCAAAAATACTAACAGTACTATTTCTCATGTTTTCTGTAACATGAGAATAAGTATCCATAGTTGTGGAAAGTTTACTATGTCCTAATCTTCTTTGAATATCTTTTATATTTGCACCTTGTTCAAGAAGAAGGGTTGCATGAGTATGTCTTAAACTATGCATTGAAAATTTAATTCCTAATTCATAATTTACAACTCTACTTAGATATTTATATGAGTCAATAGTAATATGGATTGTCAACACTTTTTAATACATTTTTTATTCGGTCATATTTGCAAGTCTATACTCAACTGGAGTCATATAG
>NZ_CAKVKB010000241.1 GCF_934754915.1 uncultured Clostridium sp. | reverse complement strand
AATTGAGCAAATTTCATATTTGCTCATCGGCTAAATATCTAGTTTTGATTTTAAGCAAAAAGGAAGATCACCCCAAATGTTGAATTAAATAAATAGTAACAATCCACAACAAAAGGAGTGACCTACTTAATGTATATTCAACAAGAATGCTTATTTTCCTTTGAAGAAATTTTAAATTTTCAACCAAAATCAAAATTAGAAATGATTTTATCTGAGTTATGTTTTAATAATTTAATTTCAGAGCTCAGAAAATCACACACTACGTGTGGCCCGAAAGGGTATCCGATTGAAACCTTAATTAATGCATTCATAGCAATGCAAGTAGAACGAATACCCACTTTAACAGATTTATCAGAAAAATTAAGAACTAATCCAATTCTGAGATATTGTTGTGGCTTTAAGGTATTAGGTAAAACACCATCAACAGCAACGCTTAGCAGATTTTTAACTAAACTATCAACTACTACTTTGTTTGAGCAAGAATTCCACAACCTTGTTAAAAAAGCAATAGATATAGGAATTATTGAAGGTTCAGAAGTAGCAATAGATTCAACTAAAATTGATGCTTATGAAAAATCCAAACCTAAAAAACACCTAAAAAATGATGGTAAATCAGCTGACTGGGGCTGTAAAAATGATACTGATGGTAATAAAATCAAATGGTTTGGTTATAAGTTGCACATTTTATGTGATTGTAAGAGTGAATTACCATTAAGCATATTACTATCTCCAGCAAGCTACTATGATGGTGAATTAGCTAGGCCTTTAATAAAAAAATACTTAACTCAGTACTCAGGTGTTCTAAATACTAAATATTATTCAATGGATTCTGGATATGACCAAGAAAAAAATTATACCTACATCATTAATCAAGTTAAAGCTATCCCAATAATTGCTTACAATAAGCGAGGAGCATATGCTCCGCCGGAAGGCTTTAATGAAAACTTTCAACCCATTTGTTCTATGGGATATCCACTTACTTACTGGGGCAAAGATGGAAATCATCTTAAATATAGGTGTCCACATGCAACTGGCAAAATAAATTGCCCTGAAGGAACATGTTGGTGTAGTAGTTCTAACTATGGATATTGTAAGAAAATAAATATCAACAATAATCCACGACTTATTTCATATCCACCACGACATTCTGAAAATTTTATACATCTTTATAATAAGAGAACTTCTGTTGAAAGATGTAATTCAAGGCTTAAAGAATTATTAAATGTCGATAATCTGCGTTCAGCAGGAATACTTAAGGCTAAAGTATTTGCTTTATTAAATTGTATTGCATTAGTTTCTGGTACTATATCTGTAAATCGTATTAAAAATAATAATTTATCTGTGGTATAAAACCAAATAGCAAAAAAAGGTAATTTAAGTTACCTAGCTTTGCTATTGACTTTTTTTAAAAATTTAAAAAAGTTATCCACAGATTTGGATATTCCTATTATGAAATATCCTCAATTAACAATTTACAATATTCATTTAATAAAATGATAATATATTTACATACATTATTTATTAGTATATTGTATAATGTATATATTGATTTAATTATGAAAAATTAGAAAAGAGGAACATTAATGAATCATATCCAATATACATATATAAATTACACAGATGCAATTTTTAATGAAGCTGCAAAACTTAGATATGAAATTTTATTCAAACCTTACGGTAAGATAAAAGAATATAAATATGATGAATTTGATAAAAGTAGTTTTCATCTTGCAGGAATATGTAATAACAAGATAATTTCATATTCACGTTTAACTCCTGAAATACAGGATAATTCTGTTGGAAAAATATCGAATGTAGTTGTAGAACCTAAATATAACAATATGGGAATAGGTCTTGAAATGATGAAAAAGCACATTCAATATGCTAAAGAAAATAAGTTCAATTGCTTATATCTCCATGCACGTGTAGATACAATTAATTTTTATAGAAAAGCTGGATTTAAACCTGAAGGCAATGTATTTATCTCCGATAGAAGTGGGCTTTCTCTTCAAAAGATGGTGTTTAATATTTTATAAAAACAACTTATTATTGCTAAAATATGAGTGTTTAGATTTGGTTATCTAAATTACTCTATTTGTTTGTTATAAATCATTAAATTATTATATAATACTTTTGAAGTATGATTAATAATAAATACTAATTAAAGGATATTTTTATTATAAATGTGTATAATATTTATTACAATTGAAGGGAGGGGTATACTGCACTTATGAATAGAATAAATATATTAAATGAAGATACAGCAAATAAAATTGCTGCTGGAGAAGTCGTTGAAAGACCGTCTTCAGTCGTAAAAGAACTTGTAGAAAATTCAATAGATGCTAATTCAAAAAATATTACAATAGAAATAGAAGAAGGTGGAACATCTTTAATAAGAGTAATAGATGATGGAGATGGAATATATAAAGATGATATAGAAAAAGCTTTTCTTCCTCATGCAACAAGCAAAATAAAAGATTCTGAAGATATATATAACATAAATACTCTGGGATTTAGAGGAGAAGCTCTTCCATCTATAGCCTCTGTATCAAAAATAAATCTAAAATCTAAAATGTCAAATTGTGAATATGGATATGAAATAGATATTGAAGGTGGAAAATTTGGAGATGTTCATGAATGTGGAACTAATAATGGAACAATAATTGAAGTGAAGGATCTTTTTTTTAATGTTCCAGCAAGAAAAAAATTTTTAAAATCGCTTTCAAAAGAGGGATCTATGATAAACGATATAGTGACAAGGATAGCACTTGCTAACCCACAGATAAGTTTTAAATTATACAATAATCATAAAAAAATCATCCACACTTTTGGAAACAATGATATTAAAGATAATTTAAGAATTATATACGGCAAAACAATATGTGAAAATATAATTTATTTTGAAGACAGCAGTGACCTTGTAACAATACATGGATATGTAGGCAGAGAAGAAATTGCAAGAGGTTCTAGAAATAATCAGAGTATATTTGTAAATAAAAGATACATAAAAAATAGAAGTCTTGCTGTAGCTGTAGAACAAGCTTTTAAATCATTTTCTACAGTAAATAAGTTTCCATTCTTTGTTTTATTTATAGAGATTTATCCTGAATATGTGGATGTTAATATTCATCCTACAAAAGCTGAAATTAAATTTGATGATGAAAGAATGATATTTAAGAAAATATTTGGTGCTGTACATAATGCCTTAAAAAATGATGTTTTTGAATCATTTGAAATAAAAGAAGAGGAAGAACATAAAACAGAAAAAATACAGCCATCTTTTGAAGAAATAACTTTTAAAATAAAGCAAGAAGAAGAAAAAGTCAGAATGGCCAACAATGCAGCTAAAAACATATTAGATAATGGCCATATATTAAAAGTTGATAATTCTTCAGATAATACTGATTCAAATATTTCTATTCCATTAGATTTAAAAAATCCTGCTAATCTTTCTAAAAGTACTTCTGACCATATTTTTAGTCAATCAAATACTATTGAAGAAAATTGCTTTGAAAATAACTTTGGAATGTCTTATAC
>NZ_CAKVKB010000240.1 GCF_934754915.1 uncultured Clostridium sp. | reverse complement strand
TATGATGCGTTGATGAAAGTATTGCAGGATGCAGTTGAAAAAAAGAATACGAATGAGTTATTACTAAAGCAGCAGTTAATATTTACTAATAAAATGTTAAATATAATCAATCCAGATAAAGAAGCAAAAACATACAATTCATATGGCAATTTATCTAAATGATTTTAAAGTAAATCAAGGAAGTTAAAAATAGATAACATGGAAGTTAAATGTAAGAAAGGCAGGATATAAAAATGGCAGGTTTGTTTGATACATTTACAGTGGCTAAAAGAGGGTTATTTGTACAACAAGGAAACATCAATACAACTTCTCATAATATAGCAAATGCACAGACACCGGGATATTCAAGACAAAGAGCAGTAGTAGAAACAACAAGACCTTTTGGAGGATTATCAAAATTTGATAATATTGGATATGGTCAGATTGGTACTGGTGCACAGATAACAACAATTCAAAGGATAAGAAATGAATTTATAGATTATCAGGTAAGGAATGAAACTACTGATAAAGGTACTATGAATTCAACATATCAATATTTATACCAGGTAGAAGATATTTTAAATGAAACAACAAGTACAGGAGTACAAGGAGCTCTTAATGAATTTTATAATGCATTTCAGGAATTATCAAAAGCTCCAGAAAAACAAGATAATAGAACAGTTGCTCTTAAAAAAGCTGAAGCATTAGCAACAATGTTAAACAGCAGATATGATCAGCTTGAACGTAAACAGCAAGATGCTCAGAAGGAACTTGGAAATTATGTTACAGAAGTCAACAGTATTTTAGACCAGATTAATGATTTAAATAAACAAATATCAAGAGTTTCAGCTGTCAGCATGAGTCCTAATGATTTAATGGATTCAAGAGATTATTTGATAGATCAGTTAAGTTCTAAATTTGGAGTGAAAATTGATAAGAAGAAATATAATACTATAGATTTAAGTGTTGATCAGAATAATAATAAAAATTTAGGAAATTTAGTTAATTCTGATCCTAATGATCTTAATTATAATAGATTTTCTTATGTGCAAAATGTAGTATGTGACAATGAAGAAAATCCTACTAAATTGACTGTAACATATAATGTTCTTGGAAATGCAGATAATCAAAAAACATTTACTATTACAGGTACAAATTCAAAAGAACTTAAAGAATTACAAAAAACTTTATTACAAGATAGAATATTGGTTGGAAATAGTGATGGATTATTAGGCAGTAAAGATGCACAAGGTAAATTTACAGAATATACAACATTAAATGCAAGTGATTTTATTAAAACTGAAAATCCTACTACACATAAAAGTGAAAGTAAAGTAGTAATATTTAATGAGAAATGTTCAGGAATAACCAAAGGTGAAATTGCAGGAAATCAACAGGTTCAAGATACAATAGAAGTTTATAAAAATGAATTGAATAAACTTGCGGCAGCTTTTGCTTATTCAGTTAATGCAATTCAGACAGGAAGTACCGGAAAGTCAGGTGAAAAATCAGGTATATTAGATAAAGATAATAAATCAATTACAGCAGAATTATTATTTGTTAACTCAACTAATACATCTACTGACGCTGGAATAACAGCTAAAAATATTTCTGTAAATTCAAAAATGTTTAAGGATTTATCTTTAATAAATTCGGGGGAGCACCATGTTGCTGATTATAGTGGAGAAAAGGATGGCTCTAGAGCATTAGCAATAGCGCAATTAAAAGATTTGAAAATTGATATGGGAGCTTTACAGAATTTAGAGGATATAGCTACTAGAGATGAATTCTTTAATAAATCAGGTATAAGTTTTAAAAATGATACTACTAAAATGGATTTGGAAAATAAAAGCGGAACAGGAAGTAAGCTAAACAATTATTATTCAAGTACAATAACTAAGCTTGCATCAAATGTAAGCAAAGCAAAATCAGATCTTTCAACGCAAGTTACACTTTTATCGAATTTGGAAAATCAAAGGTTATCTGAATCAGGAGTATCTTTAGATGAAGAAATGTCAGATTTGATTCAATTCCAACATTCTTATCAGGCAAATGCAAAAATGATTTCAACAGTAGATGAACTTCTTGACGTTGTTATTAATGGATTAAAGAGATAGTTAGAATATTATTAAAAAATAGGAGGAATGATAATCATGAGAATGACGAATTCAATGCTTGTATCTAACTACATGAATAATCTGCAGAGAAATTTAGGAAATATGGGTACATTACAGAATCAATTAGCTACTGGTAAAACTATACAGAGGGCTTCGGAAAATCCATATACTGCAGTAAGAACTATGCAGCTTAATAATGAAATAAGTGCCAATAAACAGTACAATACTAATATAACTGATACTTCAAATTGGCTTGATACTACAGATACAGCGCTTGGTCAGGCTAACAGCATAATGGCGAGAATAAAAGAACTTACTGTAAAAGCTGGAAATGGAGCTTATAGTGGAGATGAAATAGGAGCTATAAAAGATGAAGTTGTAGAAAAAATAAAAGAATTAGGTCAGGTGTTAAATACTTCTTTTGATGGAAATTTTATATTTGGAGGAACAAAAAGCACATCAAAACCTGTTTATGTTGATGATAATGGTAATATAAGTCTTATTGCTAAAGATGGATCAAATATTTTTAGTGCAGGTACTTTTAATGTAGATAGACCTAAAAATGAAAAGATATATAATCAATTAGATTCTAAACTTAACAGTGAAATAGCACAAGGAGTAGTTGTAGAATATAATAAAACTGCTATAGATGTTCTGAATTATTCATATGATAAAGATACTGGTAAAACTGATGCTGGAACTATAGGTATTTTATCAGATTTAGTAAAATGTTTAAATGTGGCATCAGGTACAAAACAATCAGAAACTTTATCTGATGGAACAACAACTATTGATAATCCTAAGTCTGCTTTAGAGAAAATATGTGGAAAAATGACAGAAGATATAACTGCAGCAGCATCGCATATATCACAGATAAGATCAAATGTTGGAGCTATGGAAAATAGAATGAAATCAGCTAAAGATACAAACGAAGATCAAAATTATAATATGACAAGCATTTTATCAGAAACTGATGATATTGATTTTGCACAAAAAACAATGGAATATGCTGTATTGCAGACAGTGTATACAGCAACACTTCAAACAAGTGCAAAGATTTTGAATAATACATTATTAGATTATGTTTAGAAAATTAATATATTTTATGGAGTGTTTAAGGGTTTATTTCTGTAGAGGTGAAAGGAGATATCATTATGAAGTTTGTTTCTAAAGTATATGGAGAAATTGAATATACAGAAAACAATATTATTACATTTAACAAAGGAATTCCTGGATTTGAAGGATTAAGAAAATATATATTAGTAGATTTAAATGGATATGAGCCATTTAAAATGCTTCAATCTTTAGATGATGAGCATATTGGAATGATAGTGGTATCACCTTATGAATTTTTTGAAGAATATAAAGTTAAATTAAGTGATGAAACCATAGATAATTTGAATATAAAATCACCAGAAGAAGTTTACATAATTACTACAGTTACATTAAATTCAGATCCTAAAAAAATAACAACTA
>NZ_CAKVKB010000239.1 GCF_934754915.1 uncultured Clostridium sp. | reverse complement strand
CAGTTGATTCAATCAAATGTAATATTGATGAAATGACTAAAGATATGCATAGAGTTGAGGTGGCAACAGCTCAAAACTGGACTGATATTGCACAATTAAAATCACTAAAACATAACTTTTAAATTAAAAAGGGCTACTGTATTAAATATTTACAGAAAGCCCTTTTTACTTCATAAAAAATCTGATTAGCAGACTGTATGTTTCTATCCCTTTCCAAAGTTATCTACATATTGTCCAAATATATAATTTCTATAGAGTGAAAAAATGTATCAACTCCAAGAAAATTTTGTAAAGATTTCACCCTTAATTGACAATTATCCACCATAAATTGAAACACATACCAAAAACTTAAAATCATATCTAAAACTCATCTAACTATACTAATTTCAAAGAAATCTTACAAAGATTTTATCCTTCATTGTAAATTGTCAATTGTACATTGTACATTGAAAAAACTATTTCCAATTCCAAGCTCCATTGCTTCCAACATAGTAATTTCCAATGTAAGTATTACTTGCCATTATTCCATTGTCGTACATATAATACCAAGCATTATCTATATACTGCCAGCCTGTTTTCATAGAACCTCTCGTTCCATCTGATACTGGATTGAAATAGTACCAACTTCCATTTAAATTCTGCCAGCCTGTTTTCATAACTCCATCTACATCCATGAAATACCATGAACCATTAGATATCTGCCATCCTGTCAATACATTGCCAAGAGTATCTCCAAGATACCAATTTCCATTTATCTGTCTCCATCCCGAAACAGGTTGTCCGTTAGAATTTGTAAGTTTACGATTTCCATTAGAATCAAATCTTACAGCTGCTGAATTTTCCTGTCCATTATATTCATTTGAATCTGATGAAACAGTAGTTCCTGTTACTTCCTTTACATCATCATCGTCATCATAATAATGGTGATGACTTGAACTACTTGATGATCTTTCATCAATTCTTCCAGTCATATCTTCAACATTTCCCTGTGAATTTGAAACTATTAATTTTATATATTTGTCTTCATCAGAACTTACAAGTTTGTACTCAGAATCAGTTTCTACAAGTTTCCATGTATCTTCTGCTGAATCTTTCTTCTTTAATCTGTACCATTTATATGTTAATCCTGAAGTTACTTTGTTACCATCAGTATCTTTAACAACAGCTTTTAAAGTTTTTCCAACTCTTTCTGTTCCATCTATTGTAACTCTGCCAAGTTTTACAGCATTTTTAGCCGAAACTGTTACTATTTGAAATACAGAGATATCTTTACCTGAATTTGCAAATCCATCTGGAACTCTTACTGTTCCTTCCAGTTTCAATTTCTGTTCATTAATATTAGTTGTATCATATACAAAATCATTTTTCCATGTTATATTGGCATTTATAGATGAATCCTTAAAAGTCACATCTTTTCTTAGAGCTTTAACTTTATCTAATATTTCTTGTCTTGTTAATCCATAATTTACAGTTATAGGTTCAAATTCTGGTATTATTCCATTACCTTTATGCATTTCTTTATCAGCATAAACTTCAGGGCAAGTTTGATCATTATACTTCACAATAACCTTTACTCTAAAATTTCCCTCTTCATTTGCTGGAACTATATAAGTCCTTCCTGTGGCACCTTGAATATCATTTCCATCTTTCTGCCATTGATAAGATACATCTACAGTCACTGATGAAGGTGTAGTTTCAGTTACATTTGGATCACGAATTTCTAACCCAGCAGTTAATTCACGACTATCATCATTAGTATTAACTGTAACTGCTGCACTTGTTGTTGAATTAGCAGCTTTAACTAATTTTGCACTTACTTTTTCAGAAGCTGAAGCTGTTTCAGTGAACAAATCTGTAGAAGCATATCCGCTTTCTAAAACTGCTGTAAATGCTAAAGCAGCAGCTGTTGTTTTAGTTAAATTCCCTCTTTTCATTAATATCTCTCCCTTCATGAAATGCTATTTGTTATAACTATACTATATCATATTAGGTACCTATTATCATTATTCTAACCATTAATTTCTTCTTAATTTTTCCAACAAAACTTTTTATAAAAAGAAATCTTGCAAAGATTTCATCCTCCATTGTCCATCGTCAATTGTACATTGTACATTCTAGATTGTAAATTCCCCCATCTAATGCTATAATTTATCTAAATTATGACAATAATAAAATTTAAAATAGGATGTGTTAAAATTGGAAAACTTAAAAAAGTTCTGCAAAGAAAAATCAATAACATTTTTCTTTCCCATTTCAGTTATCCTCACAATAGTTCCACTTATTGTAAGAATGAGAATAACTGATCTACAAGACTTAGATGATGCTACAGTAAACCTGTATGGAAAATCTGCTACAACAGATTTATTCACTCAAAACAAAGAAATAGCTTTAATTGCTCTTTCATCTATACTTGTTATTCTTTTCATTATATTCTTTAAAAAATTCTTTGAAAAAAAAGATAAGATTATTAACATAATGATTATTTCAGCATTGATATTTTTAGGATTTACTTTTCTATCTGCTGTTTTATCAAAATATAAGCATGTTGCAATGTGGGGAGTTTATGATAGATCTGAAGGTTTTATAACAACTTTATGTTATGTTTTTTTATTCATATATTCAATATATACATTCAAAAAAACTGAAGATTTTAAATTTATACTCATTCCAATATTAATTGTAACATTTATAAATGGTTTTCTTGGACTATTCCAATACTTTGGAGCTGATTTGATAAAGACAAGCCTTGGAGGCCTTATTGCAATCCCAAGCAAATATAATATAGATCCAAGCAAACTTTCATTACAATTTGAATCAGGAAAGTTATATGGAACATTATATCACTACAACTATGTTGGAAGTTTCACTTCTCTTGTAATCCCAATATTATTTGGTGCAATAATTATTGAAGATGATGTTTTTCTAAAATTAATGTCCATGGGAGGAAGTCTTGTTAGTTTATGGCTTTTATTTGGAAGTACTTCCCGTGCTGGTTTATTAGGTTTCATTGCAATATTAATAGTTTCTTGTATAGTTTTTGGGAAAATATTATTTAAAAATAAAAAAGTTTTGATTTCTGGTTTTGTTTCAATTTTAGTTGTATGCTTAGGACTTACTCTTGTAACTGGCGGTAAAATCTTTGAGAGAATTCCTACTTTAGTTTCTGATGGTTTAAGCTTATTTAAAAACAATTCAGACTTTAATTATCTTGATACAATGCCAATTCAGAACATTGAACATATTGATGGCAATGTAAAAATAACAGTGCCTAATAACACTTTAAACATATCATATGAAAATAATAATTTTGTATTCAGAAATTCTAATAATGATATCATTAATTATACAAGTTCTGTTGATGAAAAGACAAAAGCAGTAAATTATGTTACAACTGATCCTGACTTTGCAGCTATATCATTCAGATCTGGAAATATGAATACAACAACACGCCATGATGCCTTATTATTGATTTTAAAAGGATATAGTGGTTCATTTATGTTCAATTTAAAAAATGATAACAGTATACATTTATTTAGTACAACAAATAACCAGGATATGGATTTAGAATTTCCTGAAG
>NZ_CAKVKB010000238.1 GCF_934754915.1 uncultured Clostridium sp. | reverse complement strand
CGAAGCAAAAGATGGCTCAAATATACAATTATATGAGTCAAATGGTTCAAAGGCGCAGAAGTGGCAATTTCATGATGTCTAATCTTAATAATATAATATTATATATTATAAATTATAAAAAAAGTCACATTTAATAAAACAGTATATAGACTCATTATTGTTCTTAGACCAGTAATCTTTTCCTGTTGATAGTGGTAATGAAATATACGTATAGAATTTAATTTAAAATAGATGAATCCACAGAGGGTACTTGATATTAGAATATTCGACAATTACAATACGAATGGGTTACTACAATTATCTGATGCTATTAAAAAGTTATGCTATTAATTTCTATTTAATTCTTACATTGAGTGCTACCCTCATTGTGGATGTGTTTACATTGTTAAGGCTGGATATGACATTGAATCGGATATATTCGAATTTTGCAATACAATAACAGATTCTATGAATATGTGCGATTATGAATTAAATTTAATATCTAATTTTGAAGAACAATCCGCAAGTTTTTTTTTTTTAATGATGTATATAAATTTTAGTAAAATTGACACTTAGCTATGAAGAAAAACATATGGCTAAGTTTTTTTTTAATGTAAAGTATTGCAATTATAAATTATATTGTGAAATTTTTATTTTCAATAGATATTATATTTATGCTATACTTATATGCGCAAAAGATACATTGGAATAATTGTTATATAGTAATTAATTTCATTGTAATGTTTTCTATAAAAAAAGGGAGGGTATTATGAATTCAAGAATGAATCAAGTTGACATTCTAGAAGAAGAAACTATTGATTTATCAGAATTGTTTCTTTCGGTTTTAAAATATTTTAAATTGATTATTGTTTTATGTTTATTATTTGCCTGTTGTGGGTTCTTTGGAACCAAATTATTGATTGCTCCAACGTATACGGCTAGTACTTCAATTTATTTAACACCACAGATTAGTGAGAGTGGTTCTTTGGATTATAATTCACAGATGGCCAATAGTAAATTGGTTACGAATGCGGTGAACTTATTAACTCAAAACAACATTATGTCTGAGGTAGCTAAAGATGTTGGGTTGGATAGTGCTTCTAGTGTTAAAAAGTTTGTTAGTGTAACGAATGAATCTAATACGGAGATTATTACAATTTCAGCTACAACGACGGATCCTAAATTATCTAAGGATATCGCTAATGATACAGTAAGTACTTTTGTTCGTACTATGCAGAAGAATTTGAATGTTCGTAATATTGAAGTAGTAGACAAGGCAAAATTGTCTTATGTACCTAGTGGTCCAAATGTTAAGAAGAATACTTTATTAGCTACTATGGTAGGTTTTGTATTAGGTTGTGGTTATGCAACATTGAGATTCTTATTTGATAATCGTTTACGTACGAAGGAAGAGGCAGAAAAATACTTGGGCATTCCAGTATTCTGCGAGATTCCTGAACTATAATGGCTAAGTATATTGATTTGCATTCTCATATTGCTTGGGGTATTGATGATGGTATGCCAAGTGTTGAGGATGCCATTAGTTCATTAGAATCTGCTAAGAAGGATGGTATTGTAGGTATATGTAGTACACCTCATTTTATTCCTGGTCAATTAGATGTTCATATCTATAATGAAATGGTAACTCGTCAATTAGAATTAAGAAAGATGAGTCCTATCCCTATTTATTTTGGTGGGGAAGTTATGATGAATAGTGAATTTATTGATGGATTAGAATTAGATTTATATCCTACTTTAAATAGTAGTAAATACATGTTAGTAGAATACAATGTTCTTCGTGATATTCATTCGATTGATTATAGAGATGAATGTTTATATGAATTGAAGATGAAGGGGTTTATTCCAGTACTGGCTCATATTGAAAGATATTTCCATGATGGATTAGATTATGACATTATTGATCATTGGGTAGATGTGGGTTGTGTTTTACAGTTAAATCGTACTTCGATTCTTGGTGTGAATGGAAAGAAAATCCAAGCGAATGCATTAGAATTATTAGACAATGGATATTGTGATGTGATTTGTACAGATACGCATAGAGCGAGTGGAAATAGAATTGAAAAATTGAGTGATGTGTATTCTGTAGTATCAAAACGTATTGGGCAAGGCAATGCGGATATCTTATTTTATGAGAATCCTAAGTTATTACTGAGTAATAAAGCAATATTAAATATTGAGGTTGTAAAGAAAAAGAAACTGTTTGGTTTCTTTGGGAGATAGAAATGGCAAGAAAGAAAAGAAATCAATTTGATGTGGATGAAATCTATCGTGGATTACGTACAAATATTGAATTTAGTCAGATGGATGATGCAATTCAAGTAATCAACGTAGTGAGTACAATTCCGAATGAAGGTAAGAGTACTATAGCTTGTAACTTAGCTCGTATTATGGCTGCTAAATATAAAAATGTGTTATTAATTGACTGTGATTTAAGAAATGCTTCAGTTCATAAAACATTACAAATTTCAAATCGTTTTGGATTAACAAACATTATTTCTGAATTTAGAGAAGGTACAAGCATTCATTCTTATGAAGGTGTACAACAAGTACAATATGATGGAGGATATGCACTATCAGTAATTACTGCAGGTCATAGAGTACCAAATCCTAGTGAAGTATTAGGATCAAAAAGATTAGCTAAGTTCTTAGAACAAGCACGTAAAGAATTTGGATATATTATTATTGACTGTCCACCAATGGCAGTCGCATCTGATGCTATTCCATTATGTAATGTAAGTGACGGTGTTCTTTATGTAGTTGACTCTAAGGCATCAGATAAACGTAAAGTTAAAGCAGCCATTAATGATGTTGAAAGAAATGGTGGTCACGTCATGGGTGTTGTATTAAATAAAGTAGAATCAGCAAGTGATAGTAATTATGGATATGGCTACGGATATGGTTATGGAGGAGAAGACAATGGTAAAAAGCAGAAGAAATAGTTTTATTATTTTAGCTTCAACTCTATTATTAACTGGATGTGGCAATAGTGAATTAGAAATCACTCAAAATGATATTCTAGAAGTGGCAAGAGATGATGCAAATGCTACAAAAAAAGAATGCTCGAATGTATCTGTTCAAGAAGAGAAGAAATACTATACTGTAAGCTTTGATACAACTACTGGATTTTATGAGTATAAGATTGGTAAAGATGGTATTATACGAGAAAGAAATTATAAAAGAAGTAATAGTGAAGATGTTTCTACGACTGCACCTATAGAAGAGAAGAAGGAAGAAACTAAAAAAGAAGAATCAACTTCTTTTGATGAAAATCAACAACAAGCAATCAATGCAGTTCTTGCCAATGCAGGTCTAGGACAAGAAGATGTAACAGATATTGGTTGTACTTTAGATGAAGCTACACAACAATATACAGTTACATTTAATTTCCAAGGTACGAATAATACTTCAACAGTTGATGCGCAAAGTTTTGCCGTATTATCAACTATTATGGGTTAATTTATTTAATAAGAAAAGGATACTTTATGATTAACGCTTACATAAAGATTTGTCCTTTTCTTTTTTTTTTAGTATAATAAGTAGGTCATATGGAGTTGATGATTTAATGTCAAAAATAGGAAGTT
>NZ_CAKVKB010000237.1 GCF_934754915.1 uncultured Clostridium sp. | reverse complement strand
GATAATAAGAAATTATCCTCGGAGGAAAATTAGATGAACATTCAAATTAACAATATACATAGTGCGAATTCATTATCCATTATTAAAGCATTAAGTAGAATTAAGAAATACGATATTATAATTATAGGTTCCGATATCTATAAAAAAGGAGAATGTGCAGGAAGTCTATTGGTTGATATATATTATCAGGCGCCACCTATAACACAAGAGACAGAATATATTGATTTTTTAAATTATGTAAATGAAAAAGAGAATGTCGACCTGCTAATACCTGCTTCAGATGCAGAAGCAGTATTACTTTCCAAATATCGGAATGAAGTGAAAACAAAATTCTTTTTAGCCGATTATAAAACAGTAGTTTTATTTAAAGACAAACTCATAGCAACTCAGGAGCTGATGAAAAATGGCATAAAAGTTCCACGCATTTGCAATAATCTGTTTAATGAAAAGAAGGTAATTTTTCGTAAAAGAAATTCTGTAAACAGTCTTGGAATATATATCGTAGACTTAGAAAAAGCAGAATATATAGAAAATCATTTTCATCCTGATTACTTTGCACAGCCTTACATAGAAGGAGATACTATAATTGTTGATGTTTTTTCTGACAAAGATGGTGTTCCTAAATTAATAATCCCTCGAAAAACTATTGAGATTAAAGATGGAACGGCTTTTAGAAGTCAGATAGTTTATGATGAAAAAATTATTGCAATCACACAAAAAATCTGCAATTTATATAAATTACCTGGATTTTGTAATTTAGACTTTAAAGTTAATAATGGAGAATACTATTTTATTGAACTAAATGTGCGCTTTGCCGGATCTGGTATATTCTCAATAATAGCTTCCTTCAATTATATAGAAACTTATCTGGAACATTTCGTACTAAATAAACCATTACACGATATGGATTATTATATGAAATATGTCTGTTGGAATTCTATTGTCACACGCTATTTAGAAGAACTTATATATCCTAACATTAGTGAATAGGCATTTTATGCTTATTCACTAATGTTTTCAATATCATGGTTCCAGAATGATAAGTAGATGATGTACCATGGGTGTTTTATACGATTTTTTTCTTCTTTTGTTTTGGGTCCATATATACGTGCTTTTATGTAACGACTATGTTCTTTTAATTCATATGCTTTATTATAATATATCTGGCTTTTCTCTGTTTCACCAGATTTATTCAATACAGCATACGCATTATAATAAAACAAAGCATGTATATGATGATCAGGTTCTAATGGAATCAGATTTTGCCCTCTTTCTATTAAAAGATTTGCTTTCATAAATTCATCATTTTCATAACACCATGCAAGCTTAACTATAATTATAGCAAGTTTATCATATGGTATAACAGCCGTATATTCAGATTTTTTCAATAAATTCCATACATAATTGTCATGAATCCCTTGATCCATTAATATATCTGCTTCATCAACCCATAAAATGTTTCCACGTATGGCATGATTCTTTAATGACGCCTCTGCTTTCCTTAAAACATTTAGAGCTTTATCGTTTTTTCCTAATCCAGCCAATAGTTTTGCATAAGTAATCTGCGATTTTCCTTTTTGGTATACGTTATTATGCTTATCAAACAATTCTACGCTTTGTTTAGCATATTTTAAAGCTTTCTTATTAGGTAAATAAATATTTGTTAACCTAAGAAAAATTGCATATTCATCATATGTTTTATATATAGGGGTAGTTAGGATTTTTTCGTGTATTTTTAAACACTCTGTGATTTGCCCTGTATACCTATAACTACTCAAACATGCTAGCATCATGTTTAATCCAATACGTGATTCAAAAGATATTTCAGGCTTTATATTTTCAAATAATTCAACAACAGTTTCATGCTGATCCAGTGCAGAAAGATACAACAGTTTATGTGCCAAAAGTAATTTACTTTCGGAAAGGTATCCGAAATTCTCTATATAACATAATATTTCATAGCCATTAGTATATAGCTCCAATTTATAACATATTTCGAGTAATTTAAAGAGTACTGCTTTATTTTTCAGTATATCTTCCTTGATAATGTCATATAATTGTTTAATATAATCCCATGAATCTTCTGGGGAAATTGATATTATAATTTGACTCTCTAATTGTGGTAGTAATTTTTTGATTTCAAATGGCTCAACCTTGGAATACAAATATAATAGTCGAATCCATGCTTCATTACTTTCATTAACATTAGAACTTTCCAGATACTCCAAGTAGTATTTTTTTGTCCGTCCATAAACAACTGTATTAATTTGCTGAAATTCATTAATATGCTTTTCCCATTGATCAATAATACTTGCATGTTTTAGCTCATAATAAGTATCTGTCTCTTCGATCAGATTTAATTCCAATAGTTCATGTATTGCGTTTGAAATATCAATTTCCGGGAAGAAAATCATTTCAGCATACTTTCTTTTTATTTTTCCTTGGTGAAATATTATCAGACTTAACATGGCAAGCGTTTCCTGATTGTTTATGTTATGCAGAATCTGATAAGTGCCATTCTCAATATCGTTGTTTTCACTCTCACCTGTATCATTGGGACGTTCATATGTTACAGAATAATCTATCAATTCTCTTAAATTCCCTAAAGACACTTCCTCATAATGATTTATAACATTTATATTAAATGCCATATCATTAGATAAGTTTTTTACATTTCTATGAACAATATCTATAATGTATGTCTTGTCAATTGGTCCTAATTCTGTTTTAATAACATATGCACCTAATTCAGTAAAATACTCTCTTTGTTTATCAAATTTATCTGAGTTGGGAGTATGCGTAAATTCTAATATAAAATAAGTACTTGAATCATCATTTATCCAATCCCTAAAGCAACCTAACGACTGGTTATCAATATTTTGAAAGTTGTCTATTATCAATAAAACCTTTCTGGCTTTTAAAACATAATTTATGTAATTTGTTTTCGCAAGAATAGAATCTACAGAAGTATCATGTTTCAATTGATCAGTAGAATATTCATTCAATTTTAAAAGTTTCTTCAATGTCAGATAACATACATTCTTAAACAGTGATTCCTTTGAATCTGAACCAAATAAAGTTTCCAACCCAGCTGCTAATCTAACCCGGTTTACACTGGCATCATTATATCCATTCAGAAAATTGTCAAATGTTAAAGCATAGCCATTTTCTTCTTCCAGTTTTTCAAAATATTTTGTAATACCATCAAATAATTCCTGTAAATAATACCACGCAGTATCACCACTATCATCATTACACGGTTTTGTTTTTATTCTAATAATATCACAATCATCTTTATCATATTTTTCAATTACTTTAGTAATCAGAGAGGTTTTTCCAATAGCTGTTTCTGACCAAATATAATGAACTGTTTTTTTATCCCAATTTTGACTGATAATTTCAATAATTTCATCTGACTCGACTTCTCTATCTACAATCACATTACTTTGTTGCCAAATAATCGTTTTCATCCTTGAATGTTCCTTTTATATATAGTATATTAATCATAGGATAATTTCTTATTATCTATTATATATCTTATCATATCTTCACACGTTTTTCATCAATTCAATTGATTAATTAAT
>NZ_CAKVKB010000236.1 GCF_934754915.1 uncultured Clostridium sp. | reverse complement strand
ATTTTTGCAGGCACTAATGTTAGCAACAGAATAATTATAGAAAATGAAAAAAGTAATTTAAGTATTATCTGCTTTTTTCCTTGCCTTTTAAAAGTTAAGATATTTTCATTTTCAATATCAAAGATTTTATTGTGTATATATAGAATTAATAGTATGAAAAAGTAAGAACAAAACCTTTCAAGATGATAAACCCATATACCAGTAGTAAAAAGCCAGTGTGTTATGGGATATGATGAATATCCTATAAAGATTAAAGCAAGCAGAGAGTAAACAAAATAAATCTTATGAGCCTTCATTCCAACAAAAAAGAATAGAATGCATAGAGTAAGAATTATAAATAAAACCATACATCTAAATATTATTCGTGTTATCAATAATTTTGAAACGCCATCTTGAGAACCAAAAGCGGGTGGATAAACCAATCCACCATATATATTTGAATAATTTGCAACATACAAAGTTATGTCAACACAATCTTTCGCCAAAAATGAGACTGATGAACTTTTAGTAGAACCATGATAATTTCTATTATATATATTTCCGCATTGAGAAAGAAGATTACCATTTATATATAATTGGTAAGATGAAAATATTTCAGGAAGTTCTAATGTGTATAATTGAACATTTTCTGGTAACATTATTTTTAAATGGTAGGTTGCCTTTCCAAAATAGGAAGAATTTTTATTTCCAAAGTCCAAACCTGAATATTGACCTATAAAAATATTTAAAGGAGCTTCTTTGGAGTGTATTTTATTATATGGAATATATTCATTAGGATATACATCCCAGTTATAACATAATTGAATGACAGAATTATCATTAAAATTATTATTAGATAAATCAATTTGTCCGTTATGTCCATAATATATTGTTGTCTTATCCATATATTTATTATCTATAAAATATAGGAAAGTGAATCCTATAAAAGAAACAAAGCAAATAAGAATCAATGTAAATATAAAACAAAGTTTATTTTTTAAAGTCATTATTTTATCCTCTTTTTAATAAATATAAAACTGATAATAAGTATCAAAGAAATACCAGTTACGGCTAATGGAATTAATATTTTTTGAAAGTATTTATTATGAGTATTTTCATTATAAGTATCAGAATTATTTTCATGTATAGTAATTTTATTAGAGGTTTCTAATTCATCATTGATTTCATCATTAGGTTCATTTTCTAAATATTCTTCAGAATTAATATCATTAGTTTCATTAATATAATTGTCACTTTGGTAGTTTTCATTTTCATACGATTTAGATGATGATGCATAATTAGAAGATGGAGAATTAACGTCTAAGTCTAAATCATTTGGTTTTGATAATACAACTATGTTTTGAACAGACTCAGTTGGAGTTTCTAAAGTTTCATTTACAAATGTTGGATGTGGCTCGCTGTCATTCATTATTATTATGTTGTCAGGTTGAGAATCTGTTGTATTATCAGAATCTGTGTTAAAAATTTCAAGATTTGATGATGATTTTTTTATGGATTTAGTATTTTTATTATCTATATTATTGTTTTCATTATATATAAGATTATTATTTTTTAAATTATCATCATCATTATTATTAGAATTTGATTTATTGTCTATGTCTTTTGTAATAGTAGGATTTTGGGAAGGTGAATTTTCTCCTAAATCACCACCATCTCTATCTCCCTTTAAAATCATTTTACTAAGAATACCATCAGGACTCATATTGATTTTTAAAATATTAGAAGTTGTACCATCTGAAAGAATATATTTAAAATAGTAGTCCTTATTATATTGGAGATAATATATATGCAGTTGATCTTCATTTAAATCGTAATCATCAGAGTATTCAATCCATGTTTCTAAATTATCAGTTGAATAGAAAAGTTTATTTTCATTTGATTCTAATGGGAATTTTAATAATTCAATTATAATATTATATGATTGTTTTGAAGCTTCAATAGCATATAGATAACTTATATCTAATATATCAGGATCTTTTACCAGTATTTTAGTTTCAATAGTTTCAGGAAGATCCTTTATATTGAAATTGTAATCAGGATAAAGTACAGTTCCATAAACAGTATATTCTCCAATAGTATTGTAATCATAATTGTAGTCCCAGTTTATTGGAAAAGAAAGTTCTTCTATTGAACTATCATCGTTTTCTGATTTCAGTAATAATAAAATAGATTTTGGTAGGTGAATATTGTCCAAATTTACAGCAGTTTGATATTCTGATTTAATATCTGTAGCAGATACAGTTCTGTTTATTTTTTTGCAGTTTTTTAAAATATCATTTGTGTTGCTGCAATCAAGAATTATATTTGGCGCTGTTACAGATACTGAATTTGTACCTTTGCACTTTAAATTATCAAATAATAATCTAACATCATCGTTTGAATATATTCCTTTATTGTAAGATCCATCTATATCAATTAAACATCGGTAGATATAATTATTATAATCATCAATTTTTATATTAGAATATATGCCTGTATTATTGTTTCCTTTAATTGATATAGTAGAATCATATAAATTAAAGCAGCAGTCTTTAGATAAATAAAATCCAATAGAATTATTTCCACTTAGATTTAAAGAACAATGAGATAATGACAAAAAGCTTCTAGATTCACAAGTAAATATAGAGGTATTAAAGCTGTCATTTGATTCAAAAGAATAGTCAGAATAAAATTGGAATGGACCATTGAATTCTACAAAGCTAGATGAGCAGATCTTTATTTTATTTCCATTTGTATTTATTGTAACAGCACTGCTTGTAGTAACTTTTTCATATGAATTAATTTCAATGTCATTGTTAAGAATTATATTATTTCCTTGCGATAAATTTTCAAAAAAATCAGATTCATTAAAAACAGTTATAAAGTTATCAGAATTTTTGTTTAATGATACTGAACTGGATGTTGTTGAATTTGTTTCTGTAGTAAATGCCTGTACAGAAATTGATTTATTAAAAACTACTATAAACATTAAAAATATAAAGAAATATATAATTTTTATTTTCAATGAGATTCACATCCTTTTCTGATTAACTTTTATAGGAAAAATATAATATTTAACATTTATATATTATAAATAATAACATATTTTAATTGATTAGACAAAGAAATTATAAAATCATCAAATTTTGTCATTGAAAAATATTAAAAAATATAATGAAAATAAACTATTTCTGTAAAGCTTATTTAAAGTTAATCTTATATCATGGCTTGTTTTAGCACTTATATGGTTTGGTAATGGAAAGACTAGTATTTTTATTGCAGTTATATCAACATTGTAGAATATAGAAGTATAGATTATGAAGTTATGCAGATAATAAATGGTGTGGGACTTAAAGGATTTGAAAATGCATTCTAGATAGATTAAATGGAGAAATGAAACAAAGATGTGCAATTGCAAGAAGGGGTAATTTCGGTAAAAGACCTTCGAAAATAATTTAAGGAAATAATTTTTGAAAAAAACTATAGGAAAAAGGAATATAAACAATGGTGAGTTCATAAAGCAAATTGTTTGAGATAAGACAATTGAATTTATTATTGTATGTTATACTATAAAAAAACATATTATCAAAGGAGAGATAGTAATGGATGAATTAATAAAA
>NZ_CAKVKB010000235.1 GCF_934754915.1 uncultured Clostridium sp. | reverse complement strand
TGGGTTTAATAAATTTGTATTAGCAAGTTTTTAGTATAAAGGAGATGGAATTATTCTATCTCCTTTTTATAGTGCTATATGAAAATTATATTTATGAAAAACCTTCTTTTGTTATTACTTATAATATATATGTTGATAATAATAAAACTACATAACAATTAAAGAAGTCTTGAAAAGATTTCTACCTAAATTGTTTATTGTCAATTGTACATTAAAAATATTTTTATATTTAAAAAAGTACCTAAAAAATGAAAAATGATTGTATATTATAACGAAAAAGAGAAAAACATAAGTACATTTTATACATTTATTTAGTAAAAACTAAAAAATAATACAAAAATACATAATTATGTTGACTGAATGTAAAAAAGCATGTATTATATATGAATATGAAATAAATATGGCACAAATATTTAAACAAATTAAAAAATAGCAAATAATACTTTAATTTTTTGGACATGCTATTTTGTTTTATATTAAAAAGCACTTAGGAGGAAAAATTAATGATTAACAGAACTACTAAATTAACTGCTTTATTAGTTGCTGCTGCTTCAATAGCATCAATGACTCCAGTAATGGCAGTAGAAAAATTAGGAAACAGAGAAGGAACAATTAAAGAAGCTGTAGCTTTTGAAGGTGGAAAATACGTTTATGAAGGTTACAGAACTGACGATGATGATACAGGAATCTGGTATAACAAAGGAACTGAAAAAGATACTTTTGTTGAAGATTTAGAAGAATATGAAATCAAATCAAAATATGGTACTAAATATGCATATGTTACTGAAGATGGAAACAAAGATGATTATTTAGTAGACTTATCAACTGGTAAGGTTATTGATGATGAAAGTGCTGAAGAAAAGCAAGAAACAGCTGAATCTAAATTAATCTCAGGATTAAAGAAAGCTGAAAGATACAATGGAATTTCAGATGATGATAACAAAGTAAATTCTAAATATGTTAATACAATCAAATTATTCAATGATCAATTTGGAGACGTTTGGTATCAATATGTTGCTTCAACATCATCAACTGTATTAGACAACCTAGATTCAGAAGAAGCTGCTACAACAACTGGAACAGCAATAAATTTTGGACAAGATGCTTTCACTGGATTTGTAAATGAAAATGGAAAATACATAGATGCTTCATATAAAGCTAACTTATATGTATACAATGCAAGAAAAGGTAAAGCAACTTCAATAGAAAAATACGGAAAAGTATATAAAGATGAAGCTTTAAAATTAAACTTAAAAGAAATCAAGGCTTTAGCTCAAGATAAAGATTATATCTATACATTAACAACTGTAGAAGTTTTATATTATGGAACAAATGCAGATGGAAATTATGTTTTTGAAGACAATGCTGCTACTACAAAGAAAGTAGAACAAAAATTCATTCAAAAGATTTCTAAAGCTCAAGGAGATAAAGAAGATGGAGCATATACACCTAAGAGCGTAGACAGCTACCAATTAGATAATGGAATATTTGAAGATGCAGATGACAGCAGCTATGATGCATATAATACAGTATTTGAAAATGGAGCTAAATTTGCAGTAAAAGATGGTTATTTATATGTAACTTATGAAAGCAAGAGTGATGAAATAACTACAGCTAAGTTAAAATTAGGAAAATCTAAATTAGATTTATTAAATACTGATATAGCAGGAAGTAAGTATAAAGATATCGATACAAGAATAGTTATGCAAGTAGAAGATGATAATACTGATGCTTATGATTTTTCAATAGACGTTGATGGAAACACCTGGGCTATCTACAAGGGTAAAATCAAAATGTTTGATGGAAAAGAATTTAAAGATGTATATGCTTGTGATAGATCATTCAACAAATTAGATGTATATAACAAAGATTCATTAATTGCTTGGGATGAAGATTCAGATGCTTACACAACTGTACAAGAAGGTAAAAACCAAACAGTTAATGATGCTACTGAAATAGATCCTGATTTAGGAAAAGATAACAATACAAATACAGCTAAAACTGGATGGGATCAACAAGCAGATGGAACTTGGGTTCTTTATGATACAGTAGGAAACAAAGTAACTGGATGGGCTAACATTGGTGGAGCATGGTATTACATGAACACTAACGGAATCATGCAAACTGGATGGATAAATGACAACGGAACTTGGTATTTCTTAAACCCAGTTTCAGATGGTACAAAGGGAGCAATGAAGACAGGCTGGTTATACGATAACGGAGCTTGGTACTACTTAAATGCTTCAGGAGCAATGCAAACAGGTTGGATAAATGACAATGGAACTTGGTATTACTTAAATGCTAATGGTTCAATGGCAGCGAACACAACTGTTGGTGGTTATAAATTAGGAGCTAATGGAGCTTGGATTAGATAATTAATATATTAACAATATATAAAATGAAAGAGACGGGGATATCCCCGTCTTTTTGTAGTATATATTTTAATTAACAATGTACAATTATACATTGTACATTGAAAGATTATTCAGCATCAGAAACTATTACAGAAGCTCCAGTAGTTTCATCCACATCATCGTCTATTGTCACAGCAGCACCAGTAGTTTCAGTAACGAAATTGTCTGACATTTTTACTGATGTATTTGAAAGTATAGTCTTAGGAACTGAGAAGTTATAAGTGTGGCTGTAGATAGTTTTATCATTACTTTGAACCATTTTTCCATCTTCGCCTAAATAATAACATGAGTTTCCGTTAATTACCCATGAGTTAGATGCCATAGTTCCATTTGACCATAGATAGTACCATGCACCATTATCATAAGTCCATCCAGTTTCCATATCTCCACCATTTGTGAAGTGATACCACTGACCATCTATAAACTGCCATCCTGTAGCGTTTGTTCCATCTTCTTTTACATAATTCCATGAGTTATTCATTGAACTCTTTTTCCATGCAGCAGATGCAGGAATCATAGTTCCTAATAATGCTGTAGAAATTAATGTTAGTGAAAGTAATTTTTTTAACATAATATCATCCTTTCCTTTATTAAATATATATGTATATTTTACATCTATTTGGTTAACCTTTCAATTATAAAGAAATATTTTTGAAAATTATTTAAAAAAATAAAACTATATTTTAAATTGGAATAAAAACAATCGACTCTATAATCTAAATATACTTATATAATGTACTTCTTAAAATACTTAACATTTTTCAAATAGAGAGACTGACATATCACCATAAGAATCAATTTTAAACTTCTTATATTCTTTAATATAACAAAAGGTGAAATCTTGAAAAGATTTCACCTTAAATAATTGTACATTAGACTGTTCTCTTATTGATTAAGTTTACTGCTCCTCCAGCTCCAAGAACAACCCAGAATATTGGAGCTACACATATTACAGAGTCATTAAACATTCCAGTAACAAGATATCCTAAGATGCTCAGGAATAGTATTCCTCCAAGAAGCTGAGTTTCTGTATATTTTTCCTTTAAAGCATATAACTTTATACTATCAACAATGTAAACTATGATAAGGCATAAAAATGCTAAAAGAGCAATTATACCATTGTTTATACCAATCTGTAATAATAAATTGTGAGCTTTACTTATTATCATGTTTGTAGTGTCATATGCATAAAGCTTTCCTATTAAATCATTTTGAGGAAAATCAAA
>NZ_CAKVKB010000234.1 GCF_934754915.1 uncultured Clostridium sp. | reverse complement strand
TCAGATTCTCCTCATTATTTTCTAGTACGAGAATACCATACTTTTTATCTTACGACAATTATCTTACCACCCAGGGTACTTAGTGTTCTAATCTTATTATCTAACAATAATTTCGAAGTAATTTTATATATATTTCTTTATCTAAATCCTTAAAAACATTAAAAACTATCCTATCAATTTTTTCATAGTTTGCCTTTAAAAATTCATTTACACTATTTACAGCTATAAGAGCTGCTTCGTAATTAGGAAAATTAAATTCACCTGTTGATATACAGCAGAATGCTATACTTCTAACTCCTTTTTTAACAGCTTCATTCAAACATGATTCATAACATGATTTTAAATCATTTTTTAGTGATTCTGTAGGCTTACCTGAAACAGTTGGTCCAACAGTATGAATAACATATTTGCATGGAAGATTATATGAAAATGTTATAACTGCTTTTCCAGTGGGTTCTTCATAATTCTTATTCTTTTTTCTTTGCATCTTCATATAATCATAACATTCTTCACGTAACTGTATTCCAGCTGCTGAATGTATTGCATTATCAATACATTTATGACATGGAATAAAACATCCAAGCATCTGAGAATTTGCAGCATTTACAATTGCATCAATATCCAGTCTTGTAATGTCTCCCTGCCATACTGAAATTTTTTCTCCAAATTCAAATTTTGAGTTATATAAATCTTTAATAACTGGTATATCAGCAAGTTTTACAATTCCCTTTTCTTCTGCTTCTTCCTTTAAGAACAAATCCTGTTCTCTTAAAAATTCATTAGAAATCGGATTTGGTCTACGTATATTCATTAACGAACGCATGAGTGCTCTTCTGTCACTTTTCTTATACTTAATATTCTTATATTCATCTGAATCTCTGCATAACTCTTTCACTAAATAATCCAGTCTTTCATCACTATTCATTACTTTATTTCACCTCTTTTTTTATATCATCGAGCACCTCTGCAATATCTCCATCTATACAAATTGAACTTTCCTTTATTTCATCCGGAGCAAATGCTTCATTTAAATTAATACATACATAATTAGCATTTGAAAAATTTTTTGTCATCTTCCAAAATGGATACTTTATAATTCCAGGCGTATTCATACCTGTACCTAATTCAATAAAGACTATATTTTTATTTCTATTTAAATTTAAAAAATTTTGATATCTACTATATGCAATATCCCATTTTTCATCTTCAACAAAATATTCATCACATCTTAAGTTGACTTCCATCTCTCCTCCACATACAGGACATTTAGGCACTAATTCTGTTGGTATTTTACAATCATTTTGCATTTTTATCATTTTACGTATTATAGATTCATTATAATATAACTTTTTATGACAGGCATTTGCACATTGAAAATATCCATAGTCACCTTGCACCGCAAATATTTTTTCTTTTGGAACTCCTGCAATTACAAACTGACTATCTACATTAGTAGTAATAACAAAATAATTTTTATCTCTTACCATATTTAATAAATCAACATATGGTTTTCCTGCATTAACATCATATCTGTTGTAATAAATATGTCTACTCCAATATGCCCACTTTTCTTCCTGTGTATCAAAAGGATAAAAACCTGCTGAATACATATCTTTCATTCCATATTTCTTAATATATTCTGGAAATAATTTTTCGAATCGTTCTCCACCATATGTTAAGCCTGCTGAAGTGCTCATTCCTGCTCCTGCTCCTATTACTATGGCATCTGCTTTATTTATACATTCTGCTGTTTTTAAAATTTTATCATCATAATTTTCTTCTGCAATATATGTCTTATTATCATTCTTATTTATATTAAATAAATTAGTTATTTTCATAATACTAACTCCTATCTTTTTTCTACTGCCCCAAAAGGACATACTGTTATACAATTTCCACAATGCAAACAATTCTCTTGATTTATAACAACTGGTTTAGTGCTTATATCAATGCATTTCTGTGGACATTTTGAATAACATAACTTACAACCTCTACATTTATAATTAACAAAATATCCGCTTTTCAATACTTGTACATTCTTACCAATTGCAAATGTTTTCCTTATAATAGGCTTTGATGATAAATCAAAGTATTCTCCTTGTCCTTCACACATTCTAAATACTTCTAACGCCATTCTGCTTTCTTTTGATGGATAAATTTCTTTCATATATATTTTGTTCAAATACTTCATCCAAAAGCCTGTTTCCAATATTCTCTATTCTTCCTCTAATTGAAATAGCTTTTTTATTTAATGATCCTTCTCCGTTTGTCATTCCACTAATTGCTACATATTTTTTATCCATAAGCTGTCTGTAAAATTCTTTTCCCTTTGCTGTAATAAAATACAAACAATCATCATCTACAAGCATAATATCAATAACTCTTGTCACTGGTAATCCATTTTCATCAACAGTTGCAAATACTGTTGAATGTATTTCTTCTTTTAATATTCTTAAATATTCTTTATTATTCATTTTATTCTCATCCTTTCATACTCATTTTATTTGTTACTTTTCACTATAGAAAATATAATTTGAAATTCCATTTTTTTTAGTTTATAATTTATTTAATATATATTAGGATGTACATACATTTTTATACTTAGGAGGTTTTTATATGGATAAATTCTCTACCAATTGTCCTGTTGAAATAACATTACAATTAATCGGTAATAAGTGGAAGGTCCTTATTATAAGAGATTTACTTACTGGTACTAAAAGATTTAGTGAATTAATGCATTCTGTTACTGGAATTACTCAAAAAGTTTTAACAAGCAACTTACGTTCTATGGAAAAAGACGGACTTCTTATACGCACCGTATATCCACAGGTTCCACCAAAAGTTGAATATTCTCTTACAGCAATGGGAGAAAGTCTTCAGCCCATTTTAGATTCTATGGTTTCTTGGGGTAATAATTATAAGCAAAACAGCAATTAATTTAAAACTGTTAACGTAATTCTCTACCGCTCCTATACGGTAGATTTTACTTTTAAAAATGTGTCTAAAATAATAATTTTTCTTATTATTTACTATCTTGAAATAACTAAACTCTAGCTGTTATTCTTTCCCCATCTGTATATACTATCAACAATTTCTTTTAGGCTTTCTCCAAGTTTTGTTAAACAATAATAGTCTTTATCACTACCACATTTTTTCTTATAAATAAGACTACAATCTATAAGTTCTATTAATTTTTCTCTAATAATATTCTGTGATATACCTTCTATATTTTCTTTTAATTCTATGATTGTTTTATTTCCAAGCATAAGATATGCTATAATAATGATCTTCCATCTATCACCAATAAATTTCATTGTAATCTCAACAGGACAATTAGGTAATTTTTTATTATCCATATTTTTGAACTCCTATTATCTTTAATTAAATATTAATTTCATTTTTTTATATACTGTAAAAGCAATAATTGATACACTTCCAAATTTAAATATATTAAATGGAATCATTGAGAAACACATCATGGTAAATAAATCTGTAACATATGGATTGATAGCACTTCCCATAGCAACAATTGAATCAATTGACATTCCATATAACTTTGCATATGCAGGAAATATGAAATACATATTTCCAATTACTGCAGTAATATTGGCTACAATCACACCAGTTAAAATTCCCAAGAATGTTCCTTTTTTCCCTTTTATTTTTCTAT
>NZ_CAKVKB010000233.1 GCF_934754915.1 uncultured Clostridium sp. | reverse complement strand
AAGCAGTTATTATTTCTTCTTCTTGTGTATCAAATACTATATTTCTTTCACTGTTTTTTATATATGAAGCTAAAGATTGTACAATATTTTCAACAACTTCTACAATGTTATAATTATCTATATTCATATCATAAAATCCATCATCAATTTTAGTCAAATCTATCATATTATTTGCTAACTTTAAAAGTCTATAAGAATTTTGTTTTATGCTTTTTATATAATTTGTAAATTTTGAATTTTTATTATCTTCACTGCTTAAAATAACTTGAACTGCTGAAAGTATTATATTTAGAGGTGTTTTAAATTCATGAGATATGTTTGCAAAAAACTCTGTTTTTAATCCTTCCATTTCAATAGCCTGCTGTAGGTCTTTTTTATCTTGTCGCAATTTATACAAATTGGTAACATCTTTTCCTGTTAATACATATAGATTATCTTCTATACATCTCCAATTAATATTTAACGTTCTATACTTGCCATCTTTACAGAACAGCTTTATACACAGATTATCCATTTCATCAGTTTGATCATCATATATACACCTGCACAACTTCTCTTTATTTTCTATGTCAATGAATTTTAAAATTTCTTTTAAATCAAATTCTTCAAAATTAGTTCCAATTAATTCATCACACTTTTTACTTGCTTCAATACACTTAAATCCATTTTCATCTTTTTGTATAAGTGCATATATATCTATTCCTGTACTAAGCACTGCTTCAAGTTTATTCTGTACCTGTTTTCTTTTTTTCAATTCTTTTTTCAGATTATTTTCCAAATTTATATTTTCATATATGAATGATAGCATTATACATGTATATTTTATTATTTCTTCTTCTATCTCTGTTTTATCATTTTTAAAATATATATGAAGTGCTCCTACAAGTTTATTTTTATTTTTGATAGAATAAACATAATTTACACTTTTATTACTAAGTTCTTCCTTTGCTATATAAGTATTTATGGTAAAATATTTATTGAAACTTTCATCATCCAATATATATTTTTGAGCAAAAATAACCTTTTTTTCACCTAAGCATCCTTCTAAACTCATTTTTCTGCTTGAATCATCATATAAATATAATGCTATATCGTCAGCATTTATCATTTCTTTTAATTTGTTCAAAATATTTAAATTTTTATCGCTTTCTTCTACTGCTGAACTGTTTGCTATATCAAGATAAGTCTCTAAAATACCATCAGATTCGTTTTTATTTATTGATGTATATCTTGCAACTCCTCCAATAAGTTTTTCATCACCATTTCCATTTAAAACCGTCTTAAATATTTCATACCATTTTTCTTCTGTGTCACTCACTTCAATCTTATCTTCAACAAGTACATCTTCACCAGTACTTAAAACAGCTCTGTCTCCTTCCATACAGCTTTCAGCCATTTCTTTAGGTCTAAAATCATAATCTGTTTTTCCAATCACATCTTCTTTTTTTAATCCCATTCTTTCAGCTGAAATTTTATTTATGTACTGATGTCTACCCTCTGAATCTTTTATCCACATTTCATATGGAATTTTATCTAAAAGTTCCTCAAGATTTTCAATTGTATATTTCCGATTATTTTTTTCCACCCTTATTCCTCTTCTTCCTAATTAATAACTATTATATATTATACACATTTTTTCTACTTTCTTCCATGAATATTTATCTTATTCTATATTTACAATAACAATTTCTCTCTTACCTATTTCTATTGAATAAAAATCCTAAAACCAGTTTATTTAATTTGATACTGATTTTAGGATTTCATATTTGAGGATTTTTCATATTGGCATAAATACAAAACTAAACTCAACATAATTGATTGATTCTAAATTTGTATACCTTCTATGTTTCTTGCCTTATCTAAAATTTCCATAACCATAAGTGAATGATTCATTTTTCTTAAATTTTCTTCGTAATCATCCTCTCTTATAATTTTTTCAAATGCTTTAAGTTCATAATATAATCTTTCTTTTTCACTATTAAGTTGGAATTTTTTACTTCTGCCATCATTTTGAGAAAAAATAAATTGTGAAAATATATTTGAAGCATCACTGCTGTTAATGTACCCCTTATCTCCTTGAATATTTATACTCAATGGTGCTTTACAGTCTTTCGCTCCTACAGCAACACATTTAAAATCATCATATTCTAAAATAAGTATTCCAGAAGTATCAATTCCTCTTTCTATATTGGCATGATAAAACACTTCTTTGGGTTTTCCAAATAAACCAGTAATAAAATAAATATTATATACATTCAAATCCATAAGAGCTCCGCCTGACATGGATGGATTAAAGACAGGTTTTATTTCACCCTTTTTAAAACTGTCGTATCTGCTTGAATATTGAGAATAATTTAACTGTACAATTTTAATATCTCCAAGCTCTTTAATAAGTTCCTTGACCTTTTCATAATTAGGAAAATACTGATTAGTTATTGCTTCTAAAAGATAGAGCCCTTTTTCCTTTGCGATTTTAACAATTTCTTCAGCCTGTTTGTAATTTGATGTGAATGGTTTTTCAACTATTACATTTTTTCCTGCATTTAAAGCTTCTTTTGAAAATTCATAATGAAGATTATTAGGAAGAGCTATATAAATTGTATCTATTTCCTCATCTTTAAGCATTGCTTCGTATTTGAAATACATTTTTTCAATCTTATATTTTTTTGAAAGTTCCTCTATTCTATCAATGCTTTTCTCTCGTCCACATATAGCTGAAATTTTTATTTCATTTATTTTTACAGCTGCATTTAAAAAATCTGGAACAATCATTCCTGAACCTGCAATCCCAATATTCATAATATATCATCCTTTCGTAAATCGTTTTCTATATTATATATATTATCATATCTATCCTAATTCTTCATATTTAAAATTTCAATAATTATTGATGAGAATGTATTTACTTAAAAGTTCATGTTATAATTATATAGTGATTACTCATTAAGGACTGATAACTAATATGAATTACATAATATTTGATCTGGAATTTAATCAAATGTATACAAAAAAAAGCACAGATACAAACACAGATATATTGGAAAAAAAGCATAATAATCAAAAATATTCACATGAAAATGACAAGACTTCAGAAATGCCTTTTGAAATAATACAAATTGGAGCATTAAAACTGAATGAAAATTTTGAAACAATTGGAACTTTCAATAGTTTTGTAAAACCTACTTTATATAAGGAAATCCATCCTTTTATACAAGAACTTACTTCAATTACTACAGAAATGGTGTGTAATGAAAATCCTTTTCCAGATATATATGAGGACTTTATCACATTTATAGGAAATGATGATTTTACAATGGTAGTATGGGGAGCAGATGATATTAAACAGCTTATAAAAAATATCCGTTTTCATAAGCTAAGTTTGCATAACAATATTAAAAAGTATATTGATATTCAAAATATAGCTTCAAAAAAATTTAATACTCCAAATGGCAACAGACTTGGTTTAAAAAGTGCTGTCAGACTTTTAAATATACCATGTGAAAATGAATTCCATAATGCTTTAAATGATGCAATCTATACTGCTCATGTATTTAGAAATGTATTTAATAAAAACATAAAACCTACTATATATTCTGATACAAACCATAAAAAAGACTTGTCAGCTTCATTAAAAGTTGACACAGAAAAACTCATTTCACAATTTGAAAAGAT
>NZ_CAKVKB010000232.1 GCF_934754915.1 uncultured Clostridium sp. | reverse complement strand
AATAAATATCAAGTATTAAAAAAGAAATTAAAATATTGATGATATTAAGAATATGAAAATGGTATTTGGAAATAATAAGAATACGTAAAAAAATATAAGAAATGATGTGATATTTTGAGCAATACGCCATTGAAAAAAATAATAAAATCAAAGCTTAAAGGAAATAAAGAACTTACTGAAGCTGAAAAAATGAGAGAAAAAATTAAATATGAAATTGCTGAAGAACTTGGACTTAGTGATAAAGTTAAAAATGAAGGCTGGGGAGGTCTTTCCGCAGAAGAAACAGGACGTATAGGAGGGCTTATGGCTAAACGTAAAAAAGAACTTCATATGCCATCTAATAACGAAATACTAGGAAGAGTGGATAAAAATAAACAATAATTTCAATATAAATAGGAGTTTAAAATTTTTTATATATTATCATGTTTGACTAACTATAAAATTAGGATATAATATATTAGATGATGTATAGACTGATTTAAGGGCGTGATATATATGGCATACAATGAATTTGCAAATATTTATGATGAATTGATATATGAAGATATTGATTATGATAAAGTTGCAGAAAAGATTATAGAAATATGCAGAGAAAATAATGTTAAATTTGATGATTACTTAGATTTAGCATGTGGGACAGGTAATGTTGCAGTAAAGGTGTGTAAAGAATTTAAGAATTCATTTGCAGTAGATCTTTCTGATGAAATGCTAAATGTAGCATTTGAAAAATTTAAAGAAAATAAAGTAAGAGCAAAGATTATATGTCAGGATATGTGTGAATTGGATTTAAATCATAAATTTGATCTTATAAGCTGTGTACTTGATTCTACTAATTATGTAACTGAAGATGATGATTTACGTTCTTATCTGAGCAAGGTTTATGAACATCTTAAGGATGATGGATTATTTATATTTGATATAAATTCATATTATAAGTTAAGTAAAATATTAGGCAATAATATATATACATATAGTAGTGAAGATATTTTCTATACATGGGAAAATGCTTTTGAAGATGATATTTTAAATATGTTCTTAACATTTTTTGTTAAAAAAGATAGTGGTTTATATGAAAGGTTTGAAGAAGAGCATATTGAGAGGGCTTACACTGAAAACATGATAGAAAAGATTTTAAGTGAATGTGGATTTAAATTAATAGGAAAATTTGATGGGTACAGCAGTAATAAAGTTAATGAAGAATCAGAGAGAATACTTTATATTGCAGGCAGATAGTTTAAGAAATATAGGGAGATGAAAAAATGCAGGATAAGATAGTAAAAGCAACAGCAAAAAATGATATGGTTAGAATAATTGCGGGAATAACAACAAATTTAGTGAATGAAGGTGCAAAAATTCATGATACTACTCCTGTAGCTTCAGCAGCCTTGGGAAGAATGCTTACAGCTGGAGCACTTATTGGATCAACATTAAAAAGTGATAAAGAAGTAACAACATTAAAAATAAATGGTGGTGGAGAAATAAATGGAATAACAGTAACAGCTCATAATGATTGTACTGTTAAAGGTGTCATAGGAAATCCATATGTGGACAGACCACTTAATGATAAAGGAAAGCTTGATGTTGGTGGAGCTGTTGGAACAAATGGAATGTTATATGTAATAAAAGACTTAGGACTTAAAGATCCATATGTAGGACAGGTAAAAATACAAACTGGTGAAATAGCAGAAGATTTTGCATATTATTTTACTGTATCAGAACAAACGCCTTCAGCAGTTTCTCTTGGAGTTCTTGTAGATAAAGATTTATCAATAAAGGCAGCAGGTGGATTTATAGTACAGATGCTTCCAGGTGCTGATGAATTATTAGCAGATGTTATAACATATAGATTGCAGGAAATTCCACCAATAACTACATTGATAAGTGAAGGAAAGACTATTGAAGAAATATTGGAATTCATATTTGAAGGAATGGATTTAAAGATTCTCGAAGAGATGAAACCAGAATATAAATGTGATTGCTCAAGAGAAAGAGTAGAAAAAGCATTGATTTCCATAGGAAAAGAAGATCTTCAGGAACTTTATGATGGAGGAAAATCAGAGGAAATAGTATGCAATTTCTGCAATAAAAAATATGAATTTACACATGAGGATATTGGTAAAATATTAAGTGATAAAAAATAGTTATAATTTTGATAATACTGAAAATGATTGGCAGTTAAATTTGTTAATTGTC
Organism: uncultured Clostridium sp.; assembly: GCF_934754915.1. Classification (GTDB taxonomy): domain Bacteria; phylum Bacillota; class Clostridia; order Clostridiales; family Clostridiaceae; genus Clostridium. Next base: position 1,508 of record NZ_CAKVKB010000232.1, on the reverse strand, counting down.
AATCATTTTTTGTTTTATAGAAAATTACATTTATATGGAAAATTGTGGATGATTTTTAGAATTAACAAAATAGAGTATAGATTAAGGATACGACTACTGAATTATTATTTAAATTTAATAATGGTAATATATGAAATTATATTGTGAACTGATTACAAAATATAGTGTTTTATAGATACTATATTTTAATAATCAGTTTTGCACTATTTGTTAAAAGAAACTGAGAGTATGTCCTTAATATGAAAAGCAAGAAGAAAATTAAAAATTTCTTCGCTGTCGTCAAGCTGGGAATTTATAATTTCTTTAATTTTTTTTATCCTATAATTTATTGTATTTCTGTGGGTATAAGTTTTTTTTGAAACAGCTTGTATACTGCAATTATTTTTTAAATATATTTTTAATATATTTTCGTAATCAGTGTTATGCAGCATGTCATATTCATTAAGGGGACCTAAATATTTATTATAAAGATTTTTTAGTATATCAGTATTATTTATATTTAAAAGAAGTTTATCTATTCCCATATCATCATAATAAATGATAGTTTTGTTTTCTTTTATACATTCTAATTTAGAATGACAGGCTTCTGTATAAGCTTTACTGAGATTTTCTATGGAAGTTACTAAAGAGCTTATGCCTATGCATTTAATTTCAGAATAGTTTATTAAATCATCAGCTAATAAATTTTGCATATGATGTTGAGATGTTGAATTATCTATAAAGTTTAAAATAATGTTAAATTCAGTATTTTCAACTAATATACTGTATTTGATTGATTGGGAGTTAAGTTTATTTTCAAGCCTCATAATGAAGTTTTTTAATTTTATTTCATTTGTTTTTTTAAAAAGCAATTTATTAAGTCCTATTGATAGAATCATAAAACTTCCATTTAAATTATAACCAGTCTGTTTTAAACATGGAACATATGAATCTTTTTGTGATGGAGAAAATATTGCATTGAAAAAAGCAGCGCATACATTAGATTTAGAATGTTCAGCTTTGATTATTCTATTACAGTAATCTTGCATTATATCAACAAGGTGTATCTTCCATGGTATTGTAAATAAGGGAAAATTATTTTCGTTGCAAAGCTGAATTGTATGTTCAGATATAGTTAAAATGTATTGTCCAATATTAACTATAAGTCCAGAAGCATGTTTTTCTATTAAACCTTTAATGAGGTCATCGAGCCATTTTTCATTTTTTGAACCTAGCCCTGTTGTTACTATAATTTCATTTCCACGTATAAAATCTATGGTTGATTCATCTTCCATAAAGTGAAACCAGCTTACCACATTATCAAGCGTAGAGGTGTCTGTTAGGAGTTTTAAATTGTATTTATCTTTTGATTCACTATATAAATCTTTTAATGTTATAGACATTTGTTATAATCCTTTCATTTTTGTATTATAAATAATTATATATGTGCTCTTAGCACTAAAAAGTATTAGAAGTTTATGCTATATGCCATTGAGAATGAAAAAAAATGGTGTTATGATAATTATATC
>NZ_CAKVKB010000231.1 GCF_934754915.1 uncultured Clostridium sp. | reverse complement strand
AACAGATACAATGAAAAAGGAATAAAACATAAGATTTTATAATTTTTTATAGATTTTTATAAGTTTTTAGTAACGGGCTATATATGAAAGATTCATATAATTATTTAATGAGTTATTTAAGAGAAATAAATACTTTATCAATAATTGTAAGACTTACTCTTGCAACTATTTGTGCTGGTATTTTAGGACATGAAAGAGGGAAAAAGAAGCGTCCTGCTGGATTTCGTACACATATTGTAGTATGTATCGGAGCTACCATGGTAATGATAACAAGTCAGTATATGACAGATATTCTTGGGGTTGCAACAGATGCAAGCAGGCTTGGAGCTCAAGTAATAAGCGGAATAGGTTTTCTTGGTGCAGGAACAATAATGGTCGTAGGACGCAATCAGGTTAAAGGATTGACCACAGCTGCAGGATTATGGGCTTGCGCTTGTATGGGACTAGCTATTGGAATAGGTTTTTATGAAGGTGCTATAATAACATGTATATATCTTCTTGCTGTTGTTACAGTTCTTCATAAACTTGATTTATATACAAGAACTCATTCAAAAACTATTGAAGTATATGTTGAACTTCAGGATATTTGTGGAGTTACAAATTTTCTGAGTATGGTTAAAGCAGACGGTACAAAAGTTTCAAATATAGAAGTAAAGAAAAATGATGACATGGAAAGAGGAATGGTTGGACTTACAATGACCCTTACTCTTAATAAAAAATGTGATCACAGTGATTATCTTCTTCAGCTCAACAATATAGAAGGAGTATATTTTGCTGAAGAAGCAATGTAGTGGAAAAATATTATATAATCCATTATGTAATATACGAAAACATCTCTTGAATTTTGATTAAGATTCAAGAGATGTTTTTAATTTTTTTATTAGACTTAAATTTTTATTATAATGCTGAATAACTAAAATCTAATAGAAACAAAGATTTTAAGTTATTAAATATAATTAATTAAACATGTTCTGCGATGAAATAAAGAAGTCTTTCAGTATCATCCCATCCAAGGCAAGGATCAGTTATTGATTTACCATAAATATGTTCATCTATTTTTTGTGATCCTTCTTCTATATAACTTTCAATCATTACACCTTTAACAAGTTTCTTTAATGTTGGATTATAATCACGGCTATGTAAAACTTCTTTAACTATACGAGGTTGTTCATAGAATTTTTTATTTGAATTATTGTGATTTGCATCAACAATAACAGCTGGATTTGGGAAATTATGCTGGCTGTAAAGATCAGCAACCCTTAATAAATCTTCATAATGATAGTTAGGAATGCTGTTTCCATGTTTATTTACAGATCCTCTCATTATTGCATGAGCATAAGGATTTCCACTTGTACTTACTTCATGATCTTTATATATAAAATCATGTTGACAATGTGCTGCATGTATAGAATTAAACATTACACCTAAATCTCCACTTGTTGGATTTTTCATTCCTACTGGAACATCAACACCACTTGCTGTTAGTCTATGCTGTTGATTTTCAACACTTCTTGCACCAACTGCAACATAAGTTAATAAATCTCCACAATAAATATGATTGCAAGGATATAACATTTCATCAGCTGGAGTAAGATAAGTTTCTTTTATTGCTCTTATAAACATTCTTCTTATAGATAATAGACCTTCAAGCATATTAGGTGACTTTTCAGGATCTGGCTGATGAAGCATTCCTTTATAGCCTTCTCCAGTAGTTCTTGGCTTATTAGTATAGATTCTAGGAACTATAAATAATTTATCTTTAACTTTTTCATTAACTTTTGCCAATCTGTTTATATAATCGCATACTGAATTTTCATCATCTGCTGAACAAGGTCCTATGATGACAACGAATTTATCAGACTTTCCAGAAAAAATATCTTTTATTTCAGCATCTCTTTCAGCTTTTATTTTTTGTAGATGTTCTTCCAAAGGTGTCATTGCTATTATTTCCTCTGGAGATGGAATTTTTCTTAAATTTGTAAAACTCATTACAAATGCCCCCTTATATTTTTTTGTGTACATTATTTACTATATAATTACTGATAACTTTAGTCAAGTAATATTAAAAATGTAATAATTCTCAGTCAATGTAATTAATTCGATAAAAATATGCTAAAATAGTATTTAACATAACAGATTATAAATTAAGAATATTTACTACAATAAAACAACATATTACGTTGCAATATAATAGTTAAAAAAATTTTTAAACTATTTATAAGCTGTACATTATTAATTTAAAGTATGATATTCAAATAATTTAGATGAAATTTTATGAAAGAAGGAATACAACATTGAAAATACTAGCATACAGTCATAGAAAAGATGAAACAGAATATTTCAAAGCATTTAGTAAAAAATATAATGTGGAAGTCGTACTTACAGATTCTGCTCCTAATATGGAAACAGCACATCTTGCTAAGGATATAGAATATATAAGTATAATAACAACACCTATAAATAAAGAACTTCTAGATGAATTTAAAAAACTTGGCGTAAAATTTATATCTACAAGAACAATAGGATATGATCACATTGATTTAAATTATGCTAAAAAAATAGGAATTCATATTGGAAATGCTACATACTCTCCTAATAGTGTTGCAGATTATACAATAATGATGATTCTTATGAGTCTTAGAAAAATGAAGTTGATAATGAATAGAAGTTCTAATCAAGATTTTTCTCTAAATATGGTTCAAGGAAGAGAAATTGAAAATCTGACAATAGGTGTTTTGGGTACTGGGCGTATTGGTGAAACTGTAATAAAACATCTAAGCGGATTTGGATGCAGAATTATTGCTCATGATATTTATGAAAAAAAAAGTATAAAAAAATATGCAGAATATAAAGATCTTGATTATGTTCTTAAAAATAGTGATATATTAACCCTTCATATGCCTGCTACAGATGATAATTATCATTTGATAAATAAAGAAAATATAGAAAAAATGAAAGATAATGTATATATAATAAATACAGGAAGAGGTTCCTTAATAAATACTGATGATTTTATTAATGCAATAGAAAACAAAAAAATTGCAGGTGCAGCATTAGATGTAATAGAAAATGAAACAGGATTATATTATAACGATTTAAAAGGTCATGTGCTAAACAATAGGCAACTTGCAATTTTAAGTTCATTTCCCAATGTAATTGTAACGCCTCATACTGCATTTTATACCGATCAGGCTGTAAGTGATATGGTTGAAAATTCAATAAAAAGTATCTTGTTATTTAATGAAAATAAAGATAATCCATGGCAGGTATTATAAGTATTGATTATTTTGCAAATAATCAATTGTAAAATATTGACATAAGAATATGGCGATGTTATATTAAATAATATATTGCAGAAAAAGAAATCAGATATTTTCAAGATATTTTATTAAACATAGGGTAATATACTCAACAATGTAAACAATACATATTCCTATTTAACTTATTTTTGCCGAAATATTCAATAGAATCTTTTTTGTATTGTTGGATTGTTAATTATGTTATAATATCTGAATATATATGATTTCTTTCAGATATTAATTTCTAAATGTGTTGTTGTAACTAATATAACAGCACATTTTTAAATATATTATTAATATTTTAATCAATTAAAATTTGTTAACTAAATAAAAAACAATAAAAAATACTTTTGAGGTGAAAATAATGAATTTATCAAAAGAATTAATTTTTTTCTTACAAGGTAGCGCAGGAGCTATT
>NZ_CAKVKB010000230.1 GCF_934754915.1 uncultured Clostridium sp. | reverse complement strand
GGATGGCTGTAAGGTATTAAATAGTTATCCAAAGGAATTAACTGTAATTGAATAATTAATGTAGAAAGGATAGTTAGGATGTAGATTCTAGCTGTCCTTTTTTGCTTATTGAAAGATTTATTGAAAAAGTGAAATGAGTTGAATACATTGATATATTATATATATAATTTGTTATAGAAAAGTTGTGTATGATTATGTATTGAATATAAGGAGGCGTTTTACTATGAAAAATAATCGTAGACAAGCACAATTCTTACTAAGAAGTATAACTGATGATGTCCCACAACTTCTATTAGAAGAGAATAATTTAGTTTTTAGAAATGAATTGAAACAAGATATTTTGATTCCTTGCAGTAGTATTATAAGCATTAAGATTTTACCTATTAATAGAATCTATAATCCTTCTATTGGATTTTTAAAAGATGGAATGAAAGGGTTCATGGCACATCGTAATGCGGGAGTATTTAGTATTTATTTTAATTATTATGTAGATTTGAATGTTGTGACTACGACAAATACTTACTTATTTGAAAGCCTTGATCTTGAGAATGCATCTCAATTTATCTTGAAATTAGATGAAACCATCAAAATTATTGATGATGTGAATCTTATTGATTTATTCAAAACAAAATCGATTAATGAATTGAAGGAATATATGGATCAGCATTATAAAGATTGGGCTAAAAAATATAATTTGGAGAATCCACGTACGACATTGGATGAAAACATGATAAGATTAGCTCATAACAAGCATTAGTATCTTTTTGAAAAGGAAAATAATAATGAAACAGTATGATTTCAGGTTTGATACAAAGTTGATTAAATCATTTATAGGTAAAACATTCACAAAATACAAACATGCAGATTTCATCGTTACAGATTCTGTGACAGGTATTTTGGAATTTGAGATTGATCAACAGGTGTTTGAATTAGTGAACGATTATGAGGCGTTAGATTATTTCGGCTTAGATGGTGAAGCGACTATATTTAGTATTTCTGCGTCCAATTGGACAAAAGTTGAATCAATGATTAATGATGATATCAAAGAAACATATGTTAATGCGTTAGTGCAGAAAGTTATTCTAGTCAATGATCATACTTCTTCTAAAAATTATGATATGTGGGAGACGAAAGCTATTGTCTTCTGCTTTGAAAATTTTGAAATCTGTTTTGAAAAACAGGATTGTTGGTTTTCAATGGAAATTGAAATCCATAAAGGACATAATTCATTGAATATGATTGATGATGGTAAAGATATATTGAATGATTTTGATGTGAATACATCTGTTACGATAGAAAGAACGATAGTAGAAATTGTGGGTAATTTAAAATAACTAGGGTTTTCCTATATTTTAAGTATCACGTAGTAAGGGGTAAAACTGCCCCTAAAAAGTTAACAACCCAAAAGCAATGTCAGAAGTTCACACCCCCGGCATTTTTAAAGTTTGAGTTAACCTCATGTCTATTTAGTTACTCTTTATATTTACCTTTAAATTTAATTTTTGAAATAAAAATAGTAAAATATATTTAGATTTACACTATAATTTAATTGAGATATACAAAAGGAGAGAAAGTGTGAAAAAATGTAAGTATTGCAACAAAAAAAATATAGAAGATGATTTTTGTAGTGACGATTGTAAAAACAAGGGAGAAAGATATTTTAATTATTGGAAAAAATATAAATACTTCTTTGGCTTAATTATAGCAATAAGTATATTTGTAATTATCATGCAGGTTGCTTTATACCCTGAATATATCATTGTATCTAAAATTTTGACTTTAGTATTAGGGTTAACATTTTTTATATTTCCTTTTGGAAACACTATAGATTCAATTGGAATAAAAAATACTGTATACATTGTTCGTACGATTTCAACAATATTAATAATATTAGGTATTGTTTCTATTGTATTCGATTTTAAATGGCCATTATTATAAGACACTATTATTACACTTCAGGCTATTATTAGTTTAGGAATATTTTATCTTTAAAACTTGTATTTTATCAATTGTTTTAATTGTATACTCTATAAAAAAATCTAAAAAACATGATATGGATTATTTTGGGGATATGCTTATTTTTGCTACCCTAAATAATCTTTAGAATTCCTGTTATTTCATCCATACAATCTAAAAATCCTTTACTTAATAATTTTTGGGTGGATTTAATTGCTTTTAAGGGTATATCTTCTGGAGTAATTGAAGGAATTTCTGAATGATAGGTATATTGCTAATTTGTAAATTGAATAAAATTAATAGAGAAATTATTTTTAACTTCTTTTTTGGTTATGGATTATGTGAATTGTTTGTGTTATTTGGATTGACAAGTTGCAGATTATTTGTAAATTCAATACTTATTGGATACAATGTTTATCCTAGTCTAAATTTGCAAACCAGTGAAGCGGTTTTATTAATTGAGTCAATTAATAATTCTCAATTTATTCCTATGATTTTTTCTCTTATTGAAAGAATTTTCACATTATTATTTCATTATTTTACTATTTACTTTTTGGCAAATTGTAAAGATATAAAGAAAGCACTTTTTATTTCAATCACTATACATTCAGTATTTAATATTATCGGAATCTTTTTTATTAACTATGTTAATTCATGTATAGGTAGAATAATCTTTTTATATTGATTTTCAGTAATATGCTTGATTTTGGATGAAAGTTTTATTATTACCATAGTGTTCTTATTGGACAGGATAAGAATCTCGGTCGCTAAACTTTCGATGCTTATCCTTTTTTTCTTTCTATAGATTTATTGATCTTAAGAATATGATAAATGATTTATGAAATAAACAAAATAGATAGCGAAAAACTGCCCCCTAAAAAGTTTACAGCCTAAAAATACTGGTAGGAGTTCACACCCCTGGCAGTTTTAAAGCTTGAGTTAACCCCAAGTCTATTTAGTTACTCGATTTTTTCAGACCTTTTTTTATGCTATTATATTAAATAAAGGAGTTAAGTATGGAAATAAGAAAAGCAGATAGGGCTCATATAGATGAAATAATGAGTCTTTATAAAGATGCGAAGATATTTATGGATAATCATGGCAATAAAAATCAGTGGCCTGTAGGTTATCCTTCAAAAGATTTGATTACTAAAGATATAGATAAGATGTATTTATGCATGTATAAAAATCAAATTGCGGCTGTTTTCTATTATGCGATAGAAGAAGATCAAGATTATAAGGAAATAGAGGGACAATGGCTCAATGATGCACCTTATGGTGTTGTTCATCGTGTTGTTTCTGCACATATTGTGAAAGGGGCCTGTAAGTTTATCTTGAACTGGGCTTATAGTCAGATTCCTAATTTAAAGATGGATACAGGAATTAAAAATATTCCTATGCAGAATTTATTAGAATCTTGTGGATTTAAGCTGTGTGGGAAAATAGTCAATACGCAAGGTATAACATGTCTTGCATATCAAAAAGGAGATACAAATGAAATATAAATGTTTAATACTAGATCATGATGATACGATTGTAGATAGCACACGTACAGTGAACTTTCCTGCATTCTTAGACTCATTAAGTAAATTGCGCCCTGATGTTACTATGACTTGTGAAGATTATTTTAAGTATAATTATAAGCCAGGATTTACTGCATTATGTTTTGATATACTAAAATTCACTGAAGAAGAAATGCGTATTCAAGAAAATAACTGGCAGTCTTATATTCGTAATCATGCACCTGTCTGTTTTGATGGCATTCATGATTTATTATGGCGTTATGT
>NZ_CAKVKB010000229.1 GCF_934754915.1 uncultured Clostridium sp. | reverse complement strand
GTATAGTGTTTTAATGGGAGCATGTTATGGCATAAGTTTTAAGAATTTTATTATAACTGGTGTTCCTAGAAATGATTTATTATTGAAATCTTCTGGTAGAGAAAATTTAAAGGAAATATTGAATATAGACAGTAAAAATAAAATTATTTTTTATATGCCTACATATAGAAAAAGTAGCTATGGAGAAATAAATGGATGTGAAGAAGGTTATATATTTAGTGAAAAAGATATTAATAAGTTAGATGAGTATTTACAAAAAAATAATATTACTATGTTTGCTAAAATGCATCCTTTTGAAGAACAGAATTTTGAAAAATATTTTAAAGAGAAAAATTTTAAAAATATAATTTTATTTAAGGAGGAATTTTTAAATTTAAATAATATAGATTTATATGAAATTTTAAATTCATGTGATTATCTTTTGACTGATTATTCATCAGTATATTTTGATTATCTTTTATTAGATAAGCCTATGTTGTTTTTTAACAAAGATATTGAAGAATATGAGAAATCAACTGGATTTTTATTGGAGCCATATGATTATTGGACTCCAGGACCTAAATGTAAAACTATAAAATCTATAATTAACCAATTGGAAGAAATTAATTCTGGTAGAGATGAGTATAAAAAGAAAAGAAATGAATTGAAAAATATATTTCATAAATATAAAGATTCTAAATCTTGTGAAAGAATAAAAGAAATGATTCTAAAATTAATAGAAAGTTCAGGGAGGGAATAAATGAACAATTATGATGAATATTTAAATAAATGTATAGAAAAAGCATTTGATGAAGAACCTCTATCAGGAAAAAGCGTTTTACATGAAGTAGGAAAGATTTTAAGAGAAACATGTGAAAATAAAAAATTTGCAATATGGGGTTCTGGTGATCATACAATACAATTACATAAATATTTTTCTCTTGAAATGAAAGATGCAGAGTTTATCATAGATAATGATAAAAGCAAAGATGGGAAAACATTACTTGAATTTAATATAAAATATCCTAGAATAGATGAATTGAAAAATTTGGATACAATTTTTATTTCATCATTTTCTTGTGCAGAAACAATTGAAAATCAAATTAAAGATATGAATATAGATGTTGAAGTTGTTAATATATATAAAAGATTAAGTGACAGGGGAATAAAATTAAAAGCAGCATTTTATTCTGATACAAGTGTGTATATGGAACTCTATAATTTAAAGAAATTGTTTAGAGAAAACAAACAAGAAGATACATTGAAAAAAATAATATTAAATTATTTAGGAATAAGAGATATAAATAATGCAAAAAAATATATAAAAATATATTTAGAAAATAATTATTCAAGAAATGACAAAATAGAAAAGCTATTAAATGAAATTGAGAACATAGAAATAGAAATAAAAAATAAAATTGATAATGTAGCAAAAAATAATATATTTATCTTTTATTGGGATGCTTTAAGATATAAAGATGTATTTTCTAAACAAACAAAAATGAAATATGTGAATAGTATACTAGATAAAAGTACATACTTTACAAATTTATATTCACCATCAATAACAACATATGAATCAGTTCCAACTATTTTAACTGGATTAGATACAGATGATCCTCAAATTAGAGATGATATAACAGTTAGGGATGATCAATGTGCTTTTATAAAAAAAGCTCAAAAGCAAGGATATAATATAAAAATCTATTCTAATCATTGGAATATTATTGATGGGGAAAAAATTGAATATTTTGATGGAAGCTATGCTACATTAACAATATGGAATGCTATTTGCAATATGATTAGTTCACAAGAAAGCAAAAACATTTATGTATTGTATTTTTGGCAGGAAACTCATCCACCACACTTATGCGGAAATCATGAAAAATTACCTGTTGCCCATTTAGCTCCATTTAGTGGAAATGAATCGGAGCCACAATCTCAGGAAGAATACAATAATCAATATAGTGAGTGCTTAAGCTATGCAGATGAAGTTACAGAATATTATTATAATATTTTAGGTAATAAAACAGTAAAAATGTTATTTAGCGATCATGGTCAAATAATTGAGCAAGCTACATATGAGTTAAAGGACATAAAAACTTTAGCTGGATGGCATGATGATAGAGTACATGTGCCTTTAATAATAACAGGTGGGCATATTGATTACAAAAGAATCAGTGGGTTAAATACATTAATGAATTTTAACAAAATTATGAATCTAATTTTAGATGGACAACAAGTTATTATGGATGCTGAAAATAAAGTATATTTTAAATTTTCTAGAATGCAAAACAGCATAATAATAGAAAATTATTTAGAAGCTGGATTAGAAGACTATTTATATGGGTTTACAGTATATGTAACTGATAAATATAAATGTGTAGTTACAGGAAATAATAAGATTAGATACTTTAACAAAATTACCGATGAAGAAATATTTGATGAAGAAAAAATAAAAAAGATAAAATCTATATTTGAGAGTTAGTTGTTAAAGTAAAGAGGTGATTTTATGAAAGAAACATTATTTTCAGTTGGTCCTGTTATGATGGACGAAGAAATAAAAAATATAGGTGGAGAGCAGCTTCCTTATTTTAGAACAGAAGAATTTTCTAAAATAAATTTAGAAAATGAAAAAATGCTGAAAGAAATATGTTATGCAGAGGAAAATTCCAAAGTTATAACTCTTACTGCATCTGGTACAGGTGCAATGGAAGCTAGTATATTAAATTGTTTTAATGATAAAGATAAGCTGCTTATAATTGTGGGAGGTGGATTCGGACATAGATTTGCGGAAATATGTGATATATATGAATTAGAATATGATATTGTTAGACTTGATAATGGAATGACAGTAACAGAAGAAATTATGAAAAATTATGAAGACAAGGGATATACAGCATTAATTGTTAATGCACATGAAACATCAACAGGAGTACTTTATGATTTAAATATGTTAGGTCAGTTCTGCAAAAGAAATAATATGTATTTTATTGTGGATGCAATAAGTAGTTTTTTAGCAGATGAGTATTACATGGAAAAGTGGGGAATAGATTTGACTATTATAAGTTCGCAGAAAGCAATTGCGTTACCACCAGGATTATCGCTTGTTGTATTAAGTAATAGAATTATAAAAAAAATTAATGAAAATAAAATAAAGAGTTTATATTTTGACTTTAAAATATATTTAAAAAATATGGAAAGAGGACAAACACCATTTACTCCTGCAGTTGGAATAATTCTTCAATTACATGAAGCTTTAATTAAAATAAAGAAATATGGGGTTCAGAATTCTATTCAAGATATAAAAAAGTTAGCAGAATATTTTAGAGAAAATATAAAGGAATTGCCATTTGATATACCTTCAGAATCATTATCTAACTGTTTAACCCCATTAAAACCTAAAAAAAATAATGCATATGATATATATATGTATTTAAAAAGCAATTATGGAATAGTATTGTGTCCTAATGGTGGAGAATTAAGAAATAGCCTGGTTAGGGTTGGGCATATAGGAGATTTAAGTATTAAAGATATTGATAAATTAATAAGGGCTTTGAATGATATGAACAGAAAGGGATTAATATGAGAGTTGTAATTATGGCAGCTGGGGTTGGGACAAGAATAAGCAGACATATAAATAATGTACCTAAATGTACTTTGGACATTGGTGGTATTAAAATAATACAAAATACAATATTACTTTTGAATAAAATGAATATTAAAGATATATCAGTAGTACTTGGCTATAAATCTGATTATGTTATTGACAT
>NZ_CAKVKB010000228.1 GCF_934754915.1 uncultured Clostridium sp. | reverse complement strand
TAACAAGGATTTATCATAAATGTTTTTTATTTTATTCAGTTGTAAAATTATTCAAGCATTTTTGCACTATTATAGTTTAATATTAAAACATGTATAAAAAACACATCTATCATTAATCAAAGTATAAATCTAATTTGATTTTAATAAATGTGTTTTAAATTATATTACAATGCATAATACACAGATTAGCAATGAAATTTTTGCATATACAAGATAAATTTTAATTTTGTAACATAAATAAATATCCTATTATTTCTTATTATATCCAATACTATTAAGAATGATTAAGGCAGTATCCTCAATTGCTCTTTCTGTAACATCTACAATTTTACATCCTACTTTTCTCATTATCTTATCAGCATATTCAAGTTCTTCTAATACTCTTGCATCACCAGCATATTCAATATCTGAAGTCAATCTATGAAACTTATCTAACCTTCTCTTTCTTATTTCTATTAATCTAAGAGGATTTATAGTCAACCCAAATACTTTCTTCCTATCAACTTCAAACAATTCATCTGGAACTCCAACTTCAGGCATTAAAGGTATATTTATTGCCTTAACTCCCTTATTTGCTAAATACATGCATAATGGCGTTTTTGAAGTTCTAGATAAACCAATTAGAACCACATCAGCATTCTTTAACCCTCTATAGTCTTTACTATCATCATATTGCATTGCAAATTCCATGGCTTCTATTCTCTTATAATATTCTTCATCAGTCTGTCTCATTGCTCCTGGATTATATGTTGGCTGTGTATTCAAAATATTTGATGCAATATTTATTATAGGTCCTAATACATTCATAACAGAAATATTTTTTTCCATAGCCTTTTGTGTAAGATATTCTCTAACATTAACAGTTATTATAGTAGACACTATTATAACTCTTTCACATCCTTCTGCACATTTAATAACTTCCTCTACATCTTCTAATGTTTTAATATATGGAATCCTTTTAACCTCCACTTTTTCAACAAACTGACTTGCTGCAGCAACTGCAACTTGATTGGCAGTTTCTCCTATAGAATCAGATACTGCTAAAATTGTCAACATAATACCATACCCTCTTTCTCTACTATCTCTTTTATATTTTTGACTCTTTCACACCCTTTTACTAACATTTTTACATAATTTAATTATATTTTTATCTTACTCCACTTTTTATATTTTTAATAGTAGTGAATTTTTATTTACCATATGTTACACTTTAAAATAGCGGGACTTATTTGGAGGTGAAATTATGAATACTAAAAAAATGCTTACAATAGGAGTTCTTCCAGCTATGTGGTTGATTTATATATTATTTGAATTATTCACTGGCAGAATTACTGATATGCAAACAATAATTTTTAATGTATTTTTGATGCTCATTTTTGCATTAACAGGATATATGATATATTTTTTAAGTCTAAAATATAATGAAGGTCTTAAATCTAGCATAATACTGCTATTATTTATATTTTTCTTTATATTAGATCAAGGTATAAAAATATTAATAAAATTATATTTCTTTGAAATAAATAAACCTATTATAAACAATATGCTTTATTTTCATCCAATAATAAACACTAATGGTTCATGGCTAAATGCCAGATTTGGAACCTCAGTAAGTTTTCCTTTATTAATAACAATCAATATTTTAGCTCTTTTTCTATTTATTGAAATATATAGATACTACCATTCTAAAAGTAAAAAGGATTTCTGGTCTGATATGTGTTTTATATTTGTCTTTTGTGGTGCTTTATGCTCACTTATAGATAAAGTTTTCTATGGAGGCAGCCTGGATTTCATTGGAATAAGTAATTTGTTTATAGCCGACATAAAAGATATCTACATTAACCTTGGTATTTTATTCTTTGTTCTTACACTATTTAATAATGGTTATCTTTCTTCTGACGAGGATACTTCTGTGAAAGAAGATTTTAATAATTTAAAGAAATTTCTTCTTTTTATTAAGAATGATATAAGAAATACCTTTAAATCCAAGAAATAAATTCTATTATGTGTAAATTATAGATTTAACAATACCTAATATGTTACAATTTATAGTAGTATACATAGCTAAATATAAATTTATTTACTTGAATCTGATTGCAAAGAATATTTTCTGAGCAAAAAGAAGACATAATTAAATCTTAAATACACAACCTATATAATTTTTCATAACAATATTGATATATAGGTTTTTTGATAAAAAGATCTTCTATGATTCATAGAAGATCTTTTTTATTTGTTTAAAACACACATATTTATTACCAAAGAACAATTTAATGATGAAATCCTTACAAAATTTCTTTGATCATTATATTTTGTTGTAGAAGTACAACATGAATTAAATAATTTACAAATTAAAATTTTCTTTTACTATTGTGTTTTATTACTTATGAACATATATTTTAAATAAACATATAAGGAGTAATTGTAATTATGTATAACACACCAAAAGCAAATAGACTTCATATTTCAATATTCGGAAAAAGAAATGCAGGCAAATCAAGTCTTATAAATTCATTGACTAATCAATCATTATCTGTAGTTTCAGATATACCTGGTACTACAACAGACCCTGTCTCAAAATCAATGGAACTTTTACCATTAGGTCCTATTGTACTTATAGATACTGCTGGTCTTGATGATAAAGGCTCTCTCGGTAAATTAAGAACAGAAAAAACAAAGGAAGTTATAGAAAAAACAGATTTAGCTGTTCTTGTATTTGATGCATGTAATAGTAATCTTAGTAATGAATTAGAATGGTATAGAAATTTAAAAGAAAAAAACATACCAATAATAGGAGTAATAAATAAAATAGATATATCAAAAGAAAATTGTGAATTGATAAAATCAAATTTTGATATTCCATTTGCAGAAATAAGTGCTAAAGAAAAAATAAATATTTCTGGTTTAAAGAAATTATTAATTGATAATGCTCCAATTGATTTTGAAATGCCTACAATTCTTGGAGATATAATAAAACCCAAAGATAAAATAATCCTTGTTGCCCCTCAGGATATTCAGGCCCCTAAAGGAAGACTTATACTTCCACAGGTTCAAATAATAAGAGATATACTTGATAACGATGCAATGGCATTAACTGTAAAAGACACTGAACTTTTAGATGTTCTTAATTCTTTAAAAAGCGATCCTGATTTAGTAATAACAGATTCGCAAATGTTTAAGAAAGTAAATGAACTAATTCCTAAACATTTAAAATTAACTTCATTCTCCATATTATTCGCCAGATATAAAGGGGATTTAAATTTATTTATTGATGGTGCTAAAACTATAAATTCACTTGAACCTAGTGATAAAGTACTAATTGCTGAATCATGCACTCATCACCCTCTTAAAGGAGATATTGCGAGAGAAAAATTGCCTATGTTATTAGAAAAGCATATTGGTGGTAAACTAGACATAGTTAACATAACAGGAGCCAACTTCCCAGAAGACCTTTCTGAATTCAAATTAATTATTCAATGTGGTTCATGTATGTTTACAAGAAGACAACTGCTTTCTAGATTAGAACATGTTAAAGAACAAAATATACCTATAACTAATTTTGGAGTGGCTCTTGCTGAATTAAATGGAATTCTTGATAGAGCATGTGGATTTCTCTAATTTTCTATATAAAACTTATAAATACCTTACCATATTATTTTAATCATCTCTACTATATTATAATTAAATCTATAATAGTGCAAAAATGCTTGAATAATTTTACAACTGAATAAAATAAAAAACATTTATGATAAATCCTTGTTAT
>NZ_CAKVKB010000227.1 GCF_934754915.1 uncultured Clostridium sp. | reverse complement strand
AGCCATTATTATTCTTAAATTGGTTATTGTGTTTTTGATGTCTCCTTTTTCTGTTTTATCTAATTTTTTGAACCAGGAATAATCTTTTTCATCAATACCAAATTCATTTTTTGCTACTTCTTCAATTACTTTTTCATCTTTATTTGCAAATTCTATCATAGCCTTAAAACTTGGCAGTTCTTTACTGGGTCTGCCTTTTTTTATTTCTTGATCTAGTTTTCCGAATTTATGTATTCTCACTAAATCAAAGGCATTACATAAAATACAACTTGTCGGGTCCGTACTATGAAATGAATAAGAGAATTTATTATCATATATTATCAAACCTCCTGTTGTACTTCCTGCATTATATGTTCCTCTTGTATCATCTGATAGCCCATAAACATTGGGTAAAAATTCTGTAATGGCGTCTGTAATTGTATATGCCTTACAAAATGCTCCTATAATACCATCCTTAGTTAATGGGTCTTGTTGCTCATCCTTTACAGCATCATGTATTTTATTCATTTCTCTTTGACTTCTTGGCCATAAACTAATATCATCCCACCCAAGAAAATATTCATTCAAAATATCATCAGCTTTTAGTAATGGACTATCGCTATATTTGAAATAATAATCTGCATCCTTAGGAATACTGGCCCAGTACATTAAACGGATAGGCTGATATGTTGTATCATCAAAAATATTCATAGACTTATCTATCATTGATGCTTGCATTCTTGCGATTGCTTCATATTCTGCTGGTGTCACAGCTCTGTCAAGTGGTATAATTAATCTATATCGTTTATAATCTTCTCTATGGCTATGAGTGGAGTATATGCAATATGAACAATCAAGGTCTTTCAGATATTCTTCAATAGGCTTTATACACTGGTCTATATCCAAAGTTACCAATATCCTATTTAAAAGATTATCTTTTACTCTTGGACCATTCTGCTTTAAAGCTCCACCAACAAAGCCACCTTTACAATTCTTAATTTTATTCCTTATGTCCTTATCTGCATTTTTAAATTCTTCAATTGTTTCTTCAGTTCTATATGGATTACTTAAGTTACTAAATAATTCAGATATTAATATAGATCTGTTTTGCCAATTCTTCGAATTGCTACTTTTAGCAGTTGCTATTGTAATTTCTTTATCATATGTTAATTTAATTTTATCCAAGTTTACCCCCCCCTTACTCTTATATCTGTCCAATATATCCAATACATTCATTATCATAATTCCTTAGTATGTAACACCATTTAAACTTTGCATCTATATTATCAGGGCTTTTTATTGTTTTAACATTCTTTAAAAACGCATCTGCATGACCACCATTAAATCTAATCATAAGATAATCATTTTCGATAATATCCACTTGTTCAATCTTTGATTGAATCCATAACTCGGGTTTACAATAATAGAAAGTACCTCTTGATAATTGTTCTTTTAATTCTTGAATTTTCATAATTCCCACCTACCTTTTATTAACTTGAGCCTGTACCCATTCTTCTAAACCTTTTTTAGAAATATAGTATTTACCTGCCACCATATAACTAGGAAAATCATCTTCCTTAAGTAACTTATAGATTGTATTATTTCCGACACCTAAAACTTTAGCGGCTTTCTTTGGTGTATAAGCTAATTCTTCATCCTCAAGTGGTTTAAACTCTCTTAGCTTATCCTTAATTTCTGTTGTTATAAAATCTACTGTAAGATTAATAAACTTTTCAAAGTATGGATTTCTTTGATACTCTTTTAAATCCTCCATATTTCTAACCTCCAATTCTTTTACTGTTCATCTGTAATAATGGAATACATAAAGCTTTTGATAATTTAGATACTTGTTTTAGTGATAGATTTTGAATATCCTGCTTTCCATTCTCCAAATTAGAAATTGTTAATCTGCATACACCAGATTTCTTGGCTAAATCACCTTGTGTCCAGTCCCTTTTTGCTCTTTCTACTTTTAAATTTACTTTTAGTTTCATATACTCGCCCCTTTCGAACTAACGTTTTGTTAGTTTATGTTTATATATTACTCTAACATTCTGTTAGTGTCAAGATATTTTTTTATATTTTTTATATACATACTGTTAGTGTTGGTGTAAAATAGTGTAGAGGTGATATTTTGAATATTGGAAATATGATAAAAAAATTAAGAAAAGATAAAGGATTAACCCAAAAACAATTAGCTGATGCTGTTAATGTAAGCACTATTACTATTCAAAATTATGAAAACGGTAGGCGAAAACCAAGTGTAGAAATGATTGAAAAAATAGGTTCAGCTCTAAATGTGTTTATTTTCAATTTTGATAATGGAAATGATTTTTCAGAAGATCCCCAACAATATTTTATAGAACAATATCTACAAACAGTAAATTGTCAATTTATCTTTGATGAAGAAAATGGCTATATTATTTTTAAATGCCCAGATGGTGAATTTGAGGTATCAAATAATGATATAACTAACTTCAACAATAATATAAAGGCATTCATACAATTTCAAATATCTGAGATAATAAAAAATTCAAGAAAAATAGGTAAATAAATAGCTTATATTGGCCCATAAGGCTTTAATATATTCGCCCCTTATAGAATATTATTAAAACTTATAGGAGGTCGTAGAAATGGCTAAAACAAAATATAAAAAGAAAGTTAAAAATGGAAAAGAGTATTATTTTTATAGGTTAAGACATGAAAACTTAAAAAATCCTAGGGATATCTATGCAAAATCAGTAAAAGAACTTGAAGTTAAAATCAAAGAAATTAAATATGATCTTGAACATGATATTGTAAATAACAAACAATGTTTTGAAACATTCTTTACTGACTGGCTCTTTGATGTACATTTTTCACATCTTAAACCATCAACTAAAGAAAATTATGAGGGTGTTTATAGAATGTATGTCAAAAACAGTTCACTTTCTAAAATCAAGGTTAAGAACTTAGAGTTAATTGACATACAAAAATTTTATAATAACTTAGTATCCAATGGATGTACTATTATCAGAATAAAGAATATTCATAAAATTATACGACCATTTATTAGATACTTATATAACAATAATATAATCATAAAGGATTTTTCAGCATCTATAATATTACCAAAAGAAGATGAGAAAACAAAGTTGGAAAAGGAAAATAAAATAATCCCATTTACACTGGAAGAAGAAAAAACATTCCTCGCAGCAATAAAAGGCCATCATTTAGAAATGCTTTTTGTTACGGCTCTGTACAGTGGATTGAGACAAGGTGAGTTATTTGCCCTTACCTGGGATGATATAAATTTTGAAAAAGCTTATATTGATGTAAATAAAACATATCGATATATTGCAGATGTATCACGAGATGGCCGTTCTAGTGGTTACAGCTCTATACAAACACCTAAAACATCTAAAAGTATAAGAAAGGTTCCAATACCTCAATTTCTTGTTAAAATGTTATTACAATATAGGAATGAACAAAGATTACAAAAAATAAAATATGCTGATGTATACCAGGATAACAACCTTGTATTCTGTAATAAAATAGGTGAATATCTAGTCGATAGTACTGTAGGGCGCCAGTTTAAACTTATATTGAAAAATAACCACATACCTACAAGAAAGTTTCATGATATGAGACATACATTTGCAACAAGATTATTTGAACTTGGAGAAGAACCCAAAACAGTCCAGGAGCTTTTAGGACATAGTACAGTATCTATTACTCTTAATACTTATACTCATGTATTAGAATCAGTTAAGCAAAATGCTATATCAAAACTTGATAAGCTTCAGAC